>DAIDLI010000110.1 GCA_027449545.1 Acidobacteriaceae bacterium
AAGAGCACCCCGGCGACCCGCAGGCTACCGCCTACCTCTTGAACGCCGTCGTATTTCAGGAGCTCTACCGCCAGGATCTGCTCGACACCACCTTTTACGCGACCGACGGATTCCTGACCGGCAAGCATGCCACCGAAGAAATTCCGCAGGTGCGTGATCGCATCTTCGCGCTGGAAGACGAGGTGGAGCGGGAGGCTGCCTGGCGTCTCAAGCAGAATCCCAGGGACGTGGATGCGCTGTTTGCCCGGGGTTGGGCACGCAGCCTGCGCACCACCTATATGGGCATGGTCGAGCGCTCCTTCGGTGCGGGCTTCCGCCTGGCCCTGAAGGCCAAGAACGACTGTCAGCACGCGCTCGAAATCGACCCCAATTACGTCGACGCCAAGCTGGTGGTGGGCGTCTATCAGTATGTTGTGGGCGCGCTGCCCTGGGGCTTCAAGCTGATCTTCGGCTTTGCCGGAATCACCGGTTCCAAAACCAGGGGCATGGCCCTGTTGCAGGAGGACGCGCGCTACGGCGTCATCACCAGCATGGAGGCGCGCACCGCAATGGCCCTCTTCCTGCGCCGCGAGGCGCATTACAAGGAGGCGATCCAGGTGGTGCGCAGCATGGAGGCGCAGTATCCCCGCAACTTCCTCGTCCGGCTGGAAGAAGCCAACCTCCGCAAGGACGACGGCGAAGGAATGAAGGCCGTCGCCGCCTACGAGGAGATTGCCGCGGAGATGCGCAAGCCCGGCTACTTCGCCTCAGCCAAGCCGGAGTTGCTCGACTTTGGCATGGGCGATGCGCTGCGCGGTCAGCGCCTCTACGCCCAGGCGGCCACCGCCTACGAGCACGCCGGGTGGGCGCCGGATGCCGGACCGGAGCTGAAGGTTCGAGCCTTGCTGGCCGCCGGTCAGTGCCGCGACCTCAACCATCAGCGCGTGCTTGCCATCCGCGACTATAAAGCCACCATTGCCGCCGGCCCCAACACCAGCCGCGCCGACTCCGCCCGCAAATACCTGCGCAGCCCCTACCGCGGAGCGTGAGGCCGGGCGTTATGTGACTCATCGGCATGAGTCAAACAAACTCATCCTATCGCTAAGCGACAGGGCCCGCCGGCGCGAGACGCTGTGCACCTGGCGGTGATGCAACTCCACGGGATTCACAAATTCCTGAGTTTCGATCGGGGCTTTGATGGATTCCCGGGGATCACCCGCTTGGCCTGAGGCGCAGAGCGGTCGAATTCGGCGCACCACGATCCAACCCGCAGCTCAGCATTGCCGACCAGAGGCTCACCACGAGCAATTCGATCGTGCATTCCGCTGTTGAGTCGATTAGTATGTGCACGATGCAGAGGACGCTTGGATTCGATCAGCTCCGCGCGCGTCTATCTACGACGCATGCCTTGAATGCATGGAGGACGCGAGGGTATTGCTATGACGCGAGCTGACCTTTGTCCGCTTTGCGATGTGTCGGAGTATCGATTCCGCGATCTGGCCCAACAGCAGAACGGCGCAGTGCGAGTTCGGGGCGTGCGGAAGCGTCATATTCAACGCCACGAATGGGACAGCGCCTCCCATTCAAAACGATCTGAAGAATCTCCTCTGGAGAGCGTGGTCGTTTGGTGGACTTTTTCCAATACCGGATCTTCCGGTGGGCGTGGCAGTTACCGTATCTGCTGACCTGAAGAAGGGCTTCATCTGCTTGGGTGGGGGCGGCGGAATAGGGTTTCGCGGTATCAATGGAGGGCCGCTCTTCGGCGATACGAATAACTCCGCAGCAATACTTCATGGAGCGAGTGTAACGGTGACGTACGTCAAGAATGGCGTAGGTTATCAGCGGATCCGAAATTCAGACGGTGTACTCGAAGGCCCAGCATTTGGTAGTCCTGGTTTTTCATACTCCGTAACATATTCCGGCTGTATCGGAAACACACAATGAGAGGAGAACAGATGCTGTTCCTCATGAGTTTTGCGCTATTCAGTATCATCGTCTCGGCGACTGGGTTCCTCATGTTTGCTTTTCCGGCCAAGTATGGATGGATTATCACTAGGTACTACTCTATGATGGGCTTCGGTAAACCCGCTGACATTTCTAAATATCATCGGTGGTATTTCAGACTTGCAGGACTGTTTCTGTTTCTTGCAAGTTTCACTCTCCACTATGAGTTCTGGATTCAGTTGAGGCATATTTTGCGTCGCTAACAGAAGCCGGGTGCGAGTTCGGTGCATGTGGGGCGGGAGGTAATGGTTTTGAAAGTGCAGCGGATGCCTTGCGGGAATGCCCCTGACCCGCGTGTTTGTTCCATGAACAGAAGCCGCATGCGGTACTCTCGTTGGCATGAAAACCAGCGGCGGGTGGCGCACCCTAGCCTTCTCGAAATCCTCGAGCGCCACAGCTGGGGGTGCCTCATCCTTCGCCTCTCTTCTGGCGAAGGGTGGGCGGCTACGAACCTCGGCCCTTCGACCCACTACGTAACGAAGTGGAGACTGAAGTTTCAATACAAGGCTGCGCCATCCGCCTATCGGGCGCTCACAGCGCCTCCCGCACCGCGTCATGGAACGCCGGCCGCACCTGCCGGATGAGCTGGCTGCCCCGGTCCGGCCAGGTGCGATTGGTCAACAGCGCTACCGCCACCGCCGCCTCCAGATCGATCCACAGCGAACATCCGCTGTAGCCCAGGTGCCCGATCGAGTGCGGCGAGAAGTGCCGGCCCGCCGAGGACTTCTCCGAAGGCGTATCCCAGCCCAGCGCGCGCGAACTTCCGGCAGGCGCCTGTCGCCGCGCGAACATCTCCACCGTCTCCCGCGCAAACAGCTCTGACCGTCCCGCCGCCCCCTCCAGTATTTCCTTTGCAAACCGGAGCAGATCGGGCACATTCGAGAACAGCCCCGCGTGTCCGGCAACTCCGCCCAGCACCCAGGCGTTCTCGTCCTGTACCTCGCCCTGAATCCGCCGCTGGCGGAATCTCTCGTCTATTTCGGTCGGCGGGATGGCTGCACGATCCGCAGCCGCTGGATGGAAGCAGGTACTGGCAAGTCCGAGTGGTGCGAAGAGCTCCCGCGCAGCAAAGCTGTCGAGTGATTCGCCCGCGCAGACCTCCAAAGCTTTCCCAAGCAGGATAAAGCCGGGATCGGAGTACTCGGCGCGCGTCCCCGGCATGGCCTCGAGTTGCAGATCGAAGCAGGCGCGGAGCAGGGAATCGCGGTCCCTCGCCGTCCGGAAGAACTCCACGTACCCGGGCAGCCCGGAAGCGTGCGACAGAAGATGCCGTATCGTAATCTCTCGCGCCGGATCATCCTTCGCGCGATGCGCCACAAACTCCGGCAGGACCTCGCCCAGCCGGCTATCGACATCGAATCGCCCGCGTTGCGTCAGCAGCATGGCCGCAGCCGTGGTCGCCACCACCTTGCTAACGCTGGCCAGGTCGAACACTGTCTCTGGCCTAACGAACGGGGATTCAGCCTCGTAGGTGAAGTGTCCGGCCGCGCCTTGCAGAACCACCTCGCCACCCGCTAACGCGCCAAAAGCGCAGCCCGGAACCCCCCGCGCGGCGATCGCCTCCTCCGCCACCTGATAAGCCGCAGCGAAACGGCCCGCACGGCCCCCGCCCATCTCGGAATCGCTCATCTCTCCTGGAATCCTCTGCACTTGAAGCATAGCGCGGCGCGTGCGTTAGTATGGCCGCGAGGCGCTTCTCGACAGGGTTATCCTTTGCAGAGAATTGCCGTCTATTACCGTGAGGGGGAGTGTGCGATGCAAGGAAGACAGCGATTGCACTTTGCGGCGGCCTGGATAGGGGCCCTCGCCACGTTCTCCGTTGCAGCCGCTGCGCAGACCCCGACTCCCGCCGCCCCGGCCAAGGCCGCGGTCGAGTCCTCCGCCTCACCCGCGCCCTCGACCCCTGCCGCTCCTAAAACCTACGAGGTCCCCGCCGGAACCAAGGTCCTTCTCCAGCTACGCAGTTCCATCAACACCCGCAGCGCCAAGCCCGGCGATGGAGTCTACCTCTCCACGGCCTTTCCGGTGGTGGTCGGCACCCGCGAGATGATTCCTCCGGGCGTCTACGTGCAGGGGGTAGTGGACCGCGTGGTCCGCGCCGGCCGCATCCACGGCAAGGCGCAGCTCGACATGCACTTCACCTCGATGATCTTCCCCAATGGCACGGTGGTCGAAATCCCCGGCAGCGTGAATGAGCTCCCCGGCGCAAGCAAGCAGACCGTCAAGAACGACCAGGAAGGCACCATCGAGCAGGATGGCAACAAGGGCCGCGATGCCGGCACAGTGGCCAAGGTCGCGGTTCCCACCGGCGCGACGGTTGGCTCCATTGCCGGCCTGGCCGGCGGCCACGCGCTCGCCGGCGGCCTGGTCGGCCTTGCCGCGGGCGCCGCCGCCGTGGGAATTGCCACCCTCTTCACCCGTGGCGCAGACGTGAACATCGAGCGCGGCACCCAGGTGGAGATGGTCCTCCAGCGGCCGCTTTTGCTTCAGCAGGAAAACCTTCCGGGGACACAATCCGGAGCAGCTCCGGCGCTGGTGCCGGCGCCGAATCAACCTCAACCCATGAAAAAGCCGAGCCATCACATGCTCTGCCCCATGGCAGGCATCGCTTGCGAGTAGTCTAGAGAAGAATCATGTCGACAGTGCCGGAAGAGACTAAACCCATTTCCCCAGATCCAAACGCCGCAATGCCCCAACAGCCGACTGGCGAGTCCGCCCCGCCGGACGCAAAGGCAAACTCGCTCGGCCTCTGGCTGCGCGACCTGCTGATCTCCGCCGCAGCCTCCATCTTGATCATCACCTTCCTCTATCAGCCCGTCCGCGTGGAAGGCACCAGCATGCTGCCACGGCTGGAAAACAGCGATCGTCTCTTCATCAACAAGTTTGTCTATCACATCGAAGCCATTCAGCGCGGCGACATCGTGGTCTTTCATTACCCGCTCGACCCCACCAAGAGCTACATCAAGCGCGTCATCGCGCTGCCGGGCGACCGCATCCGCATCGACCATG
>DAIDLI010000111.1 GCA_027449545.1 Acidobacteriaceae bacterium
CCGATGGGCTCCGGCTTGCCCCAGTTCGGATTTCCACGACGCTTTGCCATTGATTCAGTGTCCTTGAAGAAGCTTTGGTTTTCTGCAATTTGATTCTTCTGTATCGGCCTGGGGGACCTTGAAAAAACCAGAAGAATGAGCTGCTTCTTATTTTAAGGAGAATTCATTCAAAAATCAATAGGGAAGCGCACACGGCGGTGCCGGCGCCAGAAGATCTGCGCGTTTTTTAAGTTGTTGTTTCTATATAACTTATAGCGCATTCTCCCGGTTGGCGCTAAACCAAGGCCCAGGAAACTGCCCAATTATGCACAGGCGAGAGTTCGTGGAATTGCCTGTGAAGCCACCATAGCGCACCGATCCCCAGAGGCGTCAAGCGCCCTGATGCGATCTTTACGAGCGGGCGGGTGAGCAGGCTATTTCCGGCATGAATGTAACAATCTGGAGGATCATCCTGCTGGAGGATCCTCCGAGGAGGCGGCCATGCGCGGAGATGAGGCTACTCTTCGCACCAGGAGTTGAAGGCGCCGGCGCGGAGGGCCGCGGCCAGATTGTCCACGTCGCCTGCAAGCACGCGGTCTTCTTCGAGCCTGCGCACCAGTCTGCGCACGACCGCGAGAGCGGACTGCAAGTGCGGGCTAGAGACGAGAGGCAGGCGGAACTCGAGCGCCTGGGCGGCGCACATCAGCTCGATGGCGAGGATGCGCTCGAGATTGTCGACGATGCCGCGCAGCTTGAGCGCGGAGGTCATGCCCATGGAGACGTGGTCCTCTTTGCCGCCGCTGGTGGGGATGCTGCCGGTGGAGGCGGGCGCGGCCAGGACCTGGCACTCGTTGATGAGGGCGGCGGCCACGATCTGGGCCATCATGAAACCCGAGGAGAGGCCGGCGTGCGGTGACAGGAAGGGCGGCAGGCCCTCGTTCTCATCGGGATTGAGCAGGCGGTCGACGCGGCGCTCGGTGATGCCGGCGAGATCGGTGAGCGCGATGGCGGCGTAGTCGAAGGCATAGGAGAGTGGCGCACCGTGGAAGTTGCCGCCGCTGATCACCGCTCCGCCGTCTGGGGCTTCGGGGGAGCGGCCGGGGAAGACCAGCGGATTGTCGGTGGCCGAGCCGGACTCGACCGTGAGCACGCCGGTGACGTGATCGAGCACATCGCGCACCGCGCCGTGTACCTGGGGCATGCAGCGCAGGCAGTAGGCGTCCTGCACACGGGTGTCGTGCTCGCGGTGGAATTCGCGGATCTGCGAGCCAGATAAGAGATCCACCAGATGCGCGGCGGCGGACCTCTGTCCCGCATGAGGCCGGGCCTGCTGGATGCGGGGATCGAAGGCCGCGGGCGTGCCCATGAGGGCGTCGAGAGTCATGGCGCCGGAAAGATCGGCGAGCCGGACGAGTCGGCGTGCGCGGGCGATGGCGAGCACGCCGACGGCGGTCATGGCCTGGGTGCCGTTGAGCAGCGCGAGGCCTTCCTTGGCGTGCAATGCGATGGGCTGAAGGCCGGCACGGCGCAGGGCTTCGCCGCCTGCCATCCGTTCGCCCCGGTAGAACGCTTCGCCTTCGCCGATCGCGACCAGCGCAAGATGGGCGAGCGGCGCGAGGTCGCCGCTCGCGCCGACGGAGCCTTTCTCGGGAATTATCGGAGTGACGCCAGCGTTGAGCATTGCGGCGAGCAGTTGCACGAGCTCGGGACGAATGCCGCTGAAGCCTTTAGCCAGCACGTTGGCGCGCAGCAGCAGCATGGCGCGGCTCTCGGGCTCCGAAAGCGGATTGCCGAGACCGCCGGCGTGGCTGCGGACGAGGTTCACCTGCAACTGCTCGATGCTCTCCGGCGGCACGCGCACGTCGGAGAGACGGCCGAATCCGGTGTTGACTCCATAGACGGTGTGGCCGGCGGCGAGGATGGCATCGATGGCCTGGCGGCTGGTCGCGATGCGGTCGAGAGCAGAGGGCGCGAGGTCTACCGGCCGACCCTGCGCGGCGACGGATTCAATCTCGGCGAAGGTCAGCGGATCGCCGTTCAGGAGCAGAGATTTCATGCAGTCGATAGTAGTACAAGTGCAACTTTCGAATCGAAAGATGATAAATGTTTTTTCCTGTCGTTCTTTCCAGTAAAGGCAACTTCACCTTTCATTTTTAGGGGTGATTGCCATCACAGCAGCACATGTAGTACGGCGTAAGAATAGCGCGGGTTTGAGGGCCATGCGAGCGGCATCGGGACGGCCGGACGTGCGGAGGCCGGCCCCTCGGCAGAACGGATGCAGGCTCAGGTCGGAGGCGCTTGAGAATGAGCTGGCGCGAAGAATACCGGTGCAAGTGCATGAGCGCGGAGCAGGCGCTGGAGGCGGTCGGCTCCGGCATGCGGGTGTGGATCCAGTCGGGCTGCGGAACCCCCGCGGTGCTGGTGGATGCGATGGTGGCGCGGGCAGCGAAGGTGCACGACGTGGAAGTGGTGCACATGATGACGCTGGGCAGCGCCGACTACACGCGCCCGGAGTATGAGGGGCACTTCCGCCATCGCGGTTTGTTTCTGGGCCCGAACGTGCGCGAAGCGGTTGCGGCGGGCCGTGCGGACTACACGCCGATCTTCCTGAGCGAAATTGAAGGCCTGTTCGACAAGGGGATGCCGCTGGATGTGGTGCTGATGCAGGTGTCGCCGCCTGACGAGCACGGATTTGTGACGCTGGGCACGACCGTGGACTGCACGATCACGGCGGCGCGCATGGCGCGGGTGACGATTGCCGAAGTCAACGACCAGATGCCGCGCACGCATGGGGACACGGCGATTCACATCAGCCGCATCGACGCTCTGGTGGAGAGCTCGCGGCCGCTGCTGGAACTGCGGCCTGAGCCTTTTTCGGAGACGCACATGCGGGTGGCGCGCAACGTGGCTTCTCTGATTCCTGACGGCGCGACGCTGCAAACCGGGATCGGCGCCATCTCCGAGGCGGTGCTGCACTGCCTGGAGGACAAGCGCGACCTGGGCATCCACACGGAGACCTGCCCGGATGGAGTGATCGAACTGATGGAGGCCGGGGTGATCAACGGCGCCGCCAAGACGCTGCACCGGGGCAAGGCGGTGGCGGGTTTCGTGCTGGGGACGAAGCGGCTCTTCGAGTTCATTCACGACAATCCGGCCTTCGAGTTTCGCGCCATCAGCTACATCAACGATCCGTTTGTGGTGGCCCAGAACGATCGCATGGTGGCGATCAATGGGGCGCTGCAGGTGGACCTGACCGGGCAGGTGTGCTCCGACTCGATGGGACCGCGGCCCTATAGCGGCTTCGGCGGACAACTGGACTTTATCCGCGGGGCGGCGCGCTCGAAGGGCGGAGTGCCGATCATCGCGCTGCCGGCGACCGCGAAGCAGGGGACGCTGTCGCGGATCGTGCCCATGCTGGAACCGGGGGCGGGCGTGGTGACGTCGCGCGGCGATGTGCACTACGTGGTGACGGAGTATGGGGTTGCGTATCTGCACGGCAAGAGCTTGCGCGAGCGGGCTGAAGCGTTGATCGCCATTGCCGATCCGCGCTTCCGCGGGGAGTTGGAGGATGCCGCGGTGCGGCTGCGCTACATGGAGCGGGCGCGGGTGGTGAGTTTGGTGTGACACAGCCGGTCAGCAAGTCGGCAAGTTAGCGAGTCGGCGAGTTAGCGAGAAGGGTAAATGTATGGAAGCGAAGAAACAGGATCGAGGGCTGCTGCGAATCGACCGCGATGAATGCAAGGGCTGCGGCTTGTGCATCGAGGCCTGCCCGCCCAAGGTGATCGCGCTGAGCGAAGAGCTGAATCACTACGGCTATCGCACGGCGGTGTACGCGGGGTCGGGCTGCACCGGCTGTGGCATCTGCTTCATGGCCTGTCCGGAGCCGGGCGCCATCACCGTGCTGCGCGCAGTGGTTCATTCCGCAGCGCGAACCGCATTGGAGGGATCCGCATGCGCAAGCAATTGATGAAGGGCAATGAAGCCATCGTGAAGAGCGCGATCCTGGCGGGATGCCGCGCTTTTTATGGCTATCCGATCACGCCGGCCAGCGAGATTACCGAGACGGCGGCGCTCTACATGCCAAAGTGCGGAGGCGTGTTTGTGCAGGCGGAGAGCGAGGTAGCGGCGATCAACATGCTGTACGGCGCGTCCGCGGCGGGCGTGCGGGCGATGACCGCCTCGAGTGGGCCTGGTATCAGCCTGATGCAGGAAGGGATCAGCTATATGGCCGGCGCGGAGCTGCCCTGCGTGATCGCAGACGTGATGCGCGGCGGCCCGGGATTGGGCAACATCAACTCCGAACAGGGGGACTATAACCAGGTGGTGAAAGGCGGCGGGCACGGCAACTACCACACGCTGGTGCTGGCGCCGCACTCGGTGCAGGAGATGGCCGACCTTACGGCGCTGGCCTTCGAACTGGCCGACCGCTACCGCAATCCGGTGTTTGTGCTGGCGGATGGGTTTGTGGGCCAGATGATGGAGCCGGTGGAGTTTCCAGAGCAGGCGGTGGCAGCCCCCACGCCGCACTGGGCGGTGACCGGAACGGCAGAGACGCGCAGCAACGTGATCAACTCCCTGCACATGGGCGCCGATGAGTTGGAGACGCACGTTCTGGAGCTCGAAAAGAAGTACCGGCTGGCCGAACAGCGCGAGGCGCGCGCGGAGGACTGGTTTACCGACGACGCCGAGATCGTGCTGGTGGGCTACGGGATTGTGGGCCGCATTTTGAAGGCGGTGACCGCGGAGGCGCGCGCGGCAGGGATCAAGGTGGGCCTGTTGCGGCCGATCACGCTGTATCCCTTCCCGGTGGAGCGTTTTCGCAGGCTGTTGCCGCGGGCGAAGTTGTTCGTCGTGGTGGAGATGAGCAACGGTCAATTGCTCGACGATGTGCGTCTGGCGCTGAACGGCGCGCGCCCGGTGGAGTTCCTGAGCCGGATGGGCGGCAATGTGCCGTCGCACGAGGATGTGTACAGGTTTGTGCGCGAGCGGGCGCACGCGCTGAAGACCGCCGCAGGGGCGGAGGAGGAGCGGCTGGCCCATGTCTAGCGATACGGCTGTGGAATACGAGGTGGCGCAGGGCAGATCGAAGTCGTTTTACCCGCGCTTCGAGCGCAAGGACGAGCTGCAGCACCAGACCCACTACTGCCCCGGCTGCGGGCATGGCGTGGTGCACAAGATGCTGGCGCGGGCGATCGACGAGCTGGGCATCCAGGACCGCACCATTCTTGTGGGACCGGTGGGCTGCTCGGTGTTTACCTACTACTACTTCGATCTAGGCAACGTGCAGGCGGCCCACGGCCGGGCGCCGGCGGTGTCGACGGCGCTGAAGCGCAGCCGGCCGGAGAGCATCGTGATCTCATACCAGGGCGATGGCGACCTGTCGGCGATCGGGGCGGCGGAGATTCTGCACGCCGCCAACCGCGGCGAGAACATCACCGTGATCTTCGTGAACAACGCCATCTACAGCATGACCGGCGGGCAGGCCGCGCCGACCACGCTGCTGGGGCAGAAGAGCACCACCACGCCGGAGGGGCGCAGTGCGCTGGGCGAGGGCTACCCGCTGCACGAGAGCGAGCTGCTGGCGACGCTGGAGGCGCCTGTCTATATCGAGCGCGTAGGTCTGGGCGACAACAAGCAGATTGCCCAGGCGGCGCGCGCCATTCGCCGCGCGGTGGAGAACCAGGTGCGCGGCCTGGGCTTCTCGCTGGTGGAGGTGCTGTCGCCGTGCCCGACGATCTGGAAGATGCAGCCGGTGGAGGCGCAGCACTGGGTGCGCGATGTGATGGAGAAGACCTTCCCGCTGGGTGTGCTGCGCGACCGCACCAGGGAGGCGCAGCCGCGGCCCGCGCCGGCGACACCGCCGGCGCTCGAGGAGATTCCACGGCTGCTGGGACTCGAACACGGCGAGCGGCTGGTGAAGGATGAGCGGCAGGTTCTGAATCTCGCCGGCAACGGCAGCGCGCTGAAGAGGACAGGTGAGCGGGCGCGCGCGGCGGAGGTCGATCTCGAGGTGCGCATCGCCGGTTTTGGCGGTCAGGGCGTGCTGCTGCTGGGCGAGGTACTGGCAGAGGCCGGTCTGGAATCGGGGCTGGAGGTGTCTTGGCTGCCGTCGTATGGGCCGGAGATGCGCTCGGGCACGTCGAACTGCCACGTGCGGCTGGCCAGCCAGAGTATCGATTCGCCGCTGGTCTCGGCGCCGGGAATCCTGGTGGCGATGAACGAGCCTTCCTTGCGCAAGTTCGATCGCACGGTGCGGCCGGGCGGATGGGTGATCTACAACGGCGAGGAGTTCCCCGCGGACTGCGTGCGCCCCGATGTGCGGGTGGTGGCGCTGCCGTTTACCAAGATCGCGCACGAGCTGGGCGATGCGCGCGCCTCCAACATGATCATGCTGGGGGTGCTGCTGGAGATCGCCGGGGTTCTGCCGGATGCCAGCGTGGCGGCGGCGCTGCGGCGCCTGGTGCGGAATCCGCGCTGGGTTGAGCTGGACGAACGCGCCATGGCCGGGGGCCGGGCGCGCTACCGGGAGATGTTTGCGGAGGTGCATGCATGAAAGCAGAAGCGGATCCGAATCTGATCGTCTACTTCAACGGCCAGTACGTGCCGATCAGCGAGGCGCGGGTGGGCATCCTGACGCACGCGCTGCACTATGGAACCGGCGTGTTTGAAGGCATTCGCGCGCACTGGGACGAGAGTGCGCAGGAGCTGTTTGTTTTGCGGCCGGTCGAGCACTATGAGCGCTGGAAGCAGAACTGCGGAATCCTGGGCATTCACGTGCCGAAGACCGCCGAGGAGCTGTGCTTTATCACCGAGGAACTGATGCGCCGCAACAACCTGCGCACCAACGTGTATGTGCGGCCGCTGGCTTACAAGAGCGCGCAGCGCATCGGCGTCGTCCCCGACGATCAGGACGCCTTTACGATCGTGGCGCTGCCCTTCGGCGAATATCTGCAGCACACCGAGAAGGGCCTGCACGCAGGGGTGAGCTCGTGGCGGCGGATCGACGACAACGCGATCCCGGCGCGGGGCAAGATCTGCGGCGCCTATGCCAACAGCGCGCTGGCCAGTGAAGAGGTGCGGCGCAGCGGCTTCGATGAGGCGATCCTGCTGAACGAGAGCGGGCACGTGGCCGAGGGCGCTACCTGCAACCTGTTCATGGCGCGCAAGGGCAAGCTGATTACGCCGTCCGTGACCGACAACGTGCTGGAGGGGATCACGCGCGACTCGGTGATGGAACTGGCGCGGCGCGAGCTGGGCCTGGACATCGTGGAGCGGTCCGTCGACCGCAGCGAGCTGTACATCTGCGACGAACTGTTCCTGACCGGCACGGCGGTGGGGATTGCTCCGGTGGTGCGGGTGGATCACCGGCCGGTGAAGGATGCCGAGATCGGCCCCATCGCGCGGCGGTTGCAGCAGCTTTACTTTGAAGCGACGCACGGGCACATGGCGGCCTATTCCAAGTGGCTGCGCCCGGTGTATCGCGCCGTCCCCAACGCGCAGGCGCTGCGGACGGAGATGAGCGTTGCCTGAGCGGCGGCTGGCGCGCGCCGCCGAAGGTGCTCGCGGCGCGACCCCGGTCCTCGGCTGGGCGAGGAGGAAAACCGAATGCTGACAACAAAGAGTATCGGCAACGCCTACGACGTTGCCCTGGAGAACTTCGATACGGCGGCCGACGCCATGGAGCTCGACAAGGATACGCGGGAGATGATCAAGTATCCCGAACGCGTGCTCACGGTTTCGATTCCGGTGAAGATGGATGACGGGCGGATTCACCGCTTTGAGGGCTTTCGCGTGCAGCACTCCACGGCACGCGGGCCGGCCAAGGGAGGCATCCGCTTTCACCCGCAGGTGACGCTGGACGAGGTGAAGGCGCTGGCCACGTGGATGACGTGGAAGTGCGCGGTGGTGAACATCCCGTTTGGCGGCGGCAAAGGCGGCGTGACCTGCGACCCGAAGCACATGTCGCGCAACGAACTGGAGCGGATGACGCGGCGCTACACCAGCGCGATCCTGCCGCTGATCGGGCCGGAGCAGGATATTCCCGCGCCCGACGTCTACACCAACCCGCAGACGATGGCCTGGATCATGGACACCTTCAGCATGATCAAGGGCTATTCGATCCCCGGGGTGGTGACGGGCAAGCCGATCAGCCTGGGCGGCTCGCTGGGCCGCAATGAGGCCACGGGGCGCGGCGTCTTTTATACCGTCGAGTCCGCCTGCGAGCATCTGAAGATGCCGCTCAAGGGAGCGCGCGTGGTGGTGCAGGGCTTCGGCAATGCCGGATCGGTAACCGCGCAGTTGCTGCACGAGGCCGGCGCCAAGGTGATCGCGGTCAGCGATTCCAACGGCTGCATCCACAACAAGAAGGGCCTGAACATTCCCGAACTGATCCATATGAAGACTCTCACCGGGCGGGTGGAGGGCTTCCCGGAGAGCGAGACCATCCGGGCGGAGGAACTGCTGGCGCTGGAGTGCGAGATCCTGGTTCCGGCGGCGCTCGAGAATATGATCCACGCCGACAATGCCGGCGCGGTGAAGGCGCGTGTGGTGGCCGAGGCTGCCAACGGCCCGGTGACGCCGGCGGGCGATCGCATTCTGGAGAAGAATGGCATCTTCGTGATCCCCGACATTCTGTGCAACGCCGGCGGTGTCACAGTCTCTTACTTCGAGTGGGTGCAGGACGAGCAGCACCTGTTCTGGGAGGCGCAGGACATCTACAAGCGGCTGGAGCGGGTGATGAAGACCTCCTTCCGCGACGTGCTGAAGATCCACCTGGATCGCAAGGTGCCGATGCGCATTGCGGCCAACATCCTGGGCATCGGCCGCGTCGCCGAGGCGGTGCAGATCCGCGGGATCTATCCATAACCGGAGGCTGCTGCGCGGCATGCTGTGAATCCCATCCTGGCGACAAAGGCAGACATGTCGCCAGGGTGGGGCGCCGTGTGGCCGGAACGGTTTCCCTTGACCTCAAATACCGGCCCCTGCCGGCCTGCTGACCAGGCGGGAGGGGCCGGTATTTTGTTAGGCCGGCAAACGTACAGCCGGTTCTTGATCGCCGGTCGATGCCGGTGCGATAGGCTGGATGCGTGCTCTGGGTGAATCCAGCAACCGAGGCGTTGAACGAGATCCGCACCGCGCCGATCGTGCGTTTTTCGGTGCTGGCGCTGAGCTCGATCTTTTTCCTGGTCGACCCGTTCGCGGCGATCGGGTCCTTTCTGGCCATCACCGCCGGCGCCGACCGGGCGCGGCGCAGGCGCATGGCGCGCAAGGGCACGCTGACCTGCTTCCTGGTGCTAACCTGCTTTGCCCTGGCCGGGCAGCTCATCTTCCGCATGTTCGGGATCACGCTGCCCGCCTTTGAGGTGGCGGGTGGGCTGATCCTGTTGCTGATCGGGCTGGACATGCTGGAGGCGCGGCGCTCGCCGACGCAGGAGACCAGCGGCGAAACCGAGGAAGCCGCCCATAAAGAGGACGCGGGGATTGTGCCGCTGGGCGTGCCGATGCTGGCCGGGCCAGGCGCGATCTCGTCGGTGATGGTGCTGGTGGGCGAAGCGCCGTCGCTGTGGTCGTGGCAGATGGGAGCGATTCTGGGCGCGATTGCCGTGACCGCGGTGGTGAGCTACTTTGTGCTGGCGGGAGCGGATCGCGTGCGTGGAGTGATGGGCGAAACCGGCATCCGCATCCTGGTGCGCATTATGGGGCTGCTGCTGGTGGCGCTGGCCATGCAGTTCTTCGTAAACGGATTGACGGACCTGGGAATTATCCCCAGGAGATAGAGGGCCGGGGCGCGAAAAAGCGGCCCCAGGGTACGCTGAGGGGGGCGAAATCGCTGTTTTCGGCTTCTCGCTCGAGAATTTTCCGCCCCCAGGAGGAAACGCTATCCTGATGAAACCAAGAAGGTTATCGGCGCTGCGGTGGTGTTCGGGGAGCTTGCCGAGCCACCTTTCCACAGGAAAGCGGCTTTTCCCACAGGGAAGAGCTTGCCAGAAGGGTGTCTCCCCGGTATTCTGAATCAGTCGCAAGCAGCTGGAAACGCTAAGGTTGCTAGCGAGTTGCAAGCGCGAGTGGCCTGTGCTACTCTAGCAAAGTTGGAAATGAGCAGTGGAGCTTCCCGGTGGCCGATGGGCCTGCCCAAGAGTGGAGTGAGGAAGCTGGTTCGTAGGGTCGGATGAATGCGCTGCGGCGCTCCCCAAGACCCCTGTAGGGAATCCCACAGAGAACAAGCCATTGCAAGACCCGGGGACCAGTTTCCCCGCGAGCCTCAGCGGCTCGGGCGCATGTTGCGCTGGTAGATATTTGAGATTCTGCGCTGTGCGAAGCTTCTTGCGGGGAGTAAGTTCCTCGCGGTTGGCCACCCCGAGTTGTAGATAGGGCGGGCAACGAAAAGGAAGAAAAAGTAAGATTGAGAGCTTGACAGAAGGTTGCAAGTTCGATATTCTTAAAAAGTTCGCGCCAAAACGGCTAAGCTGCTGAAGATACGCAGAAAAGCCCAGCGCAATCAAGTTCGAGGACGCCCGGCGGCAACGCTGGGGTCTCGATCCCAAGGCCCTGCTCAGGCAGGAAACCTCAAGGATCTTTGACAAATTGGTTGAACGTGCCAGTCGTGAGATGCGATCAGGTTTGGCTTGATCAGTCTCACAAGGTAAGGTGCTCAGCGCTGTTGATAGCGCAGAGCACAGTCGATATCACCGGACCTCCGTCCTGGTGAGTCGACATCAGGTTTCAAACGAGAGTTTGATCCTGGCTCAGAATCAACGCTGGCGGCGTGCCTAACACATGCAAGTCGAGCGAGAAAGGGTAGCAATACCTGAGTAAAGCGGCGCACGGGTGAGTAACACGTGACTAACCTACCCTCGAGTGGGGAATAACTTCGGGAAACCGAGGCTAATACCGCATAACACCTACGGGTCAAAAGAGCAATCTGCTTGAGGAGGGGGTCGCGGCCGATTAGTTAGTTGGCAGGGTAACGGCCTACCAAGACGATGATCGGTATCCGGCCTGAGAGGGCGCACGGACACACTGGAACTGAAACACGGTCCAGACTCCTACGGGAGGCAGCAGTGGGGAATTTTGCGCAATGGGGGAAACCCTGACGCAGCAACGCCGCGTGGAGG
>DAIDLI010000112.1 GCA_027449545.1 Acidobacteriaceae bacterium
GAGGCGGAGCAGCCGCCATGCATTGAAAGCCGCCGCCTCTTGGGGCACTGAGCCTGGAGGGGGGCGGCGGATTAGGGTATAGAAAAGCGTGTGCAGGTGTTCCCCGGGCCAGTTCATCCTGCGAACCGTTAATCCTGCATTAAGGCTGATTCGAATAGGTTGATAGCATCCGATTCGAGCTTCCGCGCTCCGCGGAGGGCGGGTGCGCAGAACCGCAACTGAGGACGATGGCCATTTTACTGAGAATGCAAGGCAAGTTAGCTTGTGCGATTGCGGCCGCCGCGGTGGTTTTTGCGGCGCGTGTTGCGCCTGGGCAGGCGCAGGGGCCGGCAGCTCAGGCGATGCCGGCGCAGGCGCAGCAGCCCGTCACGATCACGCTGGACGAGGCGATCCGCCGTGCGGAGGCCAGCGATCCGGCGTATGCCACCGCGTCGGGGACGAGCCAGTCGGCCAAGCTGGACAGGTCGATTGCACGCGCCGGGCTGTTGCCGAATATCCATGGGCTCAGCAGCGACATTTATGCGCAGCCGAACGGCATCTACACCGAGGGCGACGCGGGCCAGCCCTCAGCGCCGCTGCCCCGCTTCGTCTCCTACGACGCGCGGCCGTGGGAATACATTGCCATGGGCGTTGCGGATGAGTCGATCAGCCTGGGCGGGGCCGCAGCGGTGCGCCGGGCGGATGCAGCCGCGGCACAGGCGGCGGCGGAACAGGAGATCGCGCGGCGCGGATTGGTCGCGGGCGTGACGGCGCTGTTCTATAGCTCGCTGGCCGCGGATCGCGATGTGAAAGTGGCACAGCAGGCGCTGCAAGACGCCGCGGACTTTACCAAGATTACCCGGGAGCGAGAGCAGGCGCGCGAGGCGGCGCATGCGGACGTGATCAAGGCGGAGCTCACGCAGCAGGGGATGCAGCGTTCGCTGGAGGATGCGCAGGTGGCGGCCCAAAAGGCGCGCCTGGAGCTGGGAGTGCTGCTGTTCCCCGATCCGCGAACGCCATACACGCTCACTGCGCCGGCCGCAGCTCCTCCGCTGCCTCCGCGAGCCGATGTGGATGCCGCAGCCGCAAAGAACAACCCCGAGCTGCGGAGCGCGCTGGCGGCGGTGAAGATGAGCAATGCCGATGTGATGGCGGCCCGCGGGGCCTATCTGCCAAGTGCGGTGGTGAGCGTGGACTACGGCATCGACGCGAATCAGTTCGCGGCCAATGGCCCGCTGAATACGACCGGCTTCGCGGCCGGGCTTCAGGGGCGCAATCTGGGCTATGCGTTTACCGCGACGGTGAATGTTCCCGTGTGGGACTGGCTCTCTACCGAGCACAAGGTGAAGCAGAGCAAGATTCAGCGGCAGATCGCAAAGGTGACGCTGACGAATACGCAGCGGCAGTTGATTGCGAAGCTGGATGAGGCGTATGCGGAGGCGGCGACGGCGCGCGACCAACTGGCGTCGCTGGAGCAGAGCGTGAACACCGCGGGCGAGAGCCTGCGGCTGACGCGGGCGGCCTACCAGGGCGGAGATGCCACGGTGCTGGAAGTGGTGGATGCGCAGAACGCCTACGTGGCGGCGCAGGTGGCGCGCGAGGCCGGCCGGGTGCGTTATGAGAACGCGCTTGCCAATCTTCAGACTTTAACCGGAACCATGTAATCCGAACCATGAGCGAGACCATGAAGAGACGTTCCTTAGATACAAGCTGGCTCATCACAGCACGGCTGGTGCTGGCGTGCGCGGCGGCGGGTGCGGTTGCGCTGACCGCCGGATGCAGTAAGGAAGCAGCACCTGAGACGCAGGTGACGGTGCAGGCAGAGCATCCGGAGGTGGGCACGATCGCCGAGCAAGTGCACGCCGACGCGGTGCTCGCGCCTCGGGACCAGGCGGCGATTGCGCCGAAGATTACGGCTCCCATCAAGAAGTTCTATGTGCAGCGCGGGCAGCGCGTGCATGCCGGACAACTGCTGGTGGTGCTGGAGAACAACGATCTGAAGGCCGCTGCGATGGATAACCAGGGCGCCTACGAGGCCGCCCAGGCGGCGTATGTGACGGCCACCCGCTCGCAGGTTCCGGAAGAGACGCAGAAAGCGGAGTCGGACCTGGCGCAGGCCAAGGCCAACCTCGATCTGCAACAGAGCATCGTGAACAGCCGTAAGAAGCTGTTTGCCGAAGGGGCGATTCCGGGCCGCGATCTGGATACCGCGGAGGCGGCGCTGGTGCAGGCGAAGGCGGCGTATGCGGCGGCCAGCATTCATTTGAAGGCTCTGAAAAGCTATACGCACGCAGCCGCCTTGAAAGCTGCCAAAGGGCAGTTGACCTCCGCTGAAGGCAGGTTGCAGGGCGCGCAGGCGCAGGTTGGATACTCGGAGATTCGCAGCCCGATCAATGGCGTGGTTACCGACCGGCCGCTCTTCGATGGAGAAACGGCCACAGCGGGGACGCCGGTGGTCACGGTGATGGAAACCTCGATGTTGATCGCCAAGACGCATCTTTCGCAGGCGATGGCGCAGCAGTTGAAGCTGGGCAGCCCTGCCAAGGTGACGGTGCCGGGGCTGGAAACGCCCGTGCCGGCGACGGTGTCGATGATCAGCCCGGCGCTCGATCCGGGCAGCGCCACGATTGAAGTTTGGCTGAAGATCAACAACAAGTCCGGCGAGCTGAAGCCGGGCACGCCGGTGAAGGTTTCGATCACGGGACATCCGGTGGAACATGCGCTCACCATTCCGCTGTCCGCGGTGCTGACCGCGGATAACGGCAAGAAGAGCGTGATGGTGGTGGCGAGCGATGGCACGGCGCAGCCCAAGCCGGTGCAACTGGGTGTCTCGAACGGCGAAGACGTGCAGGTGCTCTCGGGCTTGAGTCCTGCGGATACGGTGATTACCGGCGGCTCGTTTGGTCTGGATAAGGGAACCAAGGTCAAGATCGGTCCGGCTCCGAAGGCGGATGACGATGACGACGGAGGGTTTTAATGGCCACGGAGACCCGACCCTTGTCGAGCGAGGCGCAGATGGACGGCGCTGAGAAGCCTTTCTGGCTGGCGAAGGCCACGCGCACCATCTTCTTCTTCGCGATGGTGCTGACGGCCGCGGGTGTCTACCTCGCCCTTCAGGTCCCGATCTCGGTTTTTCCTGAAACCAATTTTCCGCGTGTGGTGATCGGCATCGATAACGGCGTGATGCCGGTGGATCAGATGGAAGTCACCATCACGCGGCCGATTGAGAACGCGGTGAATTCGGTCCCCGGCCTGCAATCGGTGCAATCCACTACCAGCCGCGGCTCGGCGGAGGTGGATCTGTTCTTTAGCTGGAACGTGGACATGATCCAGTCGCTGCAACTGGTGAACTCCGCGTTGACCCAGGTGCAGCAGCAGTTGCCGCCCACGGTGCAGATCACCACCAACCGGCTGACATTTGCGAGCTTTCCGGTGCTCGGCTACAGCCTGACTTCGAATACCACTCCGCAGACCGAGTTGTGGGAGATGGCCACCTATCAGCTCAAGCCGCCGCTGAACCGGGTGAACGGCGTGAGCACGGTGGTGGTGCAGGGCGGGCAGGAGCCGGAATATCACGTGGTCCCCAATCTTGCCGCGATGAGCGCCGACGGGGTCACGATCACCGATCTGGAGACGGCCATCAATAACTCCAATATTGTGGAGTCCCCGGGTCTCTATGAAGCCAATCACGAACTGATTCTCGGGCTGGTGGGGGCGCAGGTGCACGACCCTGCCGAGATTCGGAATCTGGTGGTGAAGACGACGCCGAACGGCGCGCCGGTACGCGTTTCCGATGTGGCCGCGGTGGAGCCGTCCGTGATGCCGGTGTATACCACAGTCACCGCCGATGGCCGCAACTCCGTGCTGTTGATGATCTCGCGCCAGCCGGCGAGCAACACGGTAGCGGTAGCCAACGCGGTGAGCAAAGAAGTAGCACAGTTGCAGGCCCACCTGCCGTCCGGGGTGAAGCTGACGCTGTTCTACGATCAGTCGCAACTGGTGCGCGATGCCATCGGCAGCGTGCGCGACGCCATCTTTATCGGGCTGGTCCTGGCCTGCGTCATCCTGTTCCTGTTCCTGCGCGACTGGACCTCCTCGCTGATCGCGGGGCTGGTGATTCCGGTAACGCTGGCGATGACGATTCTGGCCCTCTACCTGATGGGTGCGAGCTTCAATCTCATGACCCTGGGCGGGCTTGCCGCGGCGATCGGATTGTTGATCGACGATGCCATCGTGGTGGTGGAGAACATCGTCATGCACCGCGACAACGGCGAACGCCGGGTGGAGGCGGTGCGCAAGGCGATCCACGAACTCACCATTCCACTGCTGGGCTCCACGATCACGCCGGTAGTTGTGTTCCTGCCGCTGATCTCGGTGAGCGGCGTGACGGGCGCGTTCTTCCGGGCGCTGGCCATCACCATGGCCGCGGCCCTGGTGTCCTCACTGGCGCTGGCTCTTACCTGGACGCCGGGTCTGAGCTATGTGCTGTTGAGCGAGAAGCGGGGCAATCACGAACACGAAGGGCCGGGCCGAGTTATGGGCCGGGTACTCCACACCCACAAGCGGGTCCTGGAGTGGGCGCTGGCCAAGCCTATCTGGGTGGGAGGCATCTGCCTGCTGCTGATTGCAGGAACGTGGGCGGGATATCAGGGGCTGGGCACCAATCTGCTGCCCGACATGGACGAGGGCGGCTTCATCCTCGATTACGTGATGCCTCCCGGAAGCTCACTCGCCGAAACCAACCGCGTTCTGGAGCATGTAACCAGGATTCTACGCTCCATACCGGAGGTGCAGAACACCTCCCGCCGCACCGGGTTGCAACTGGGCCTGGCGGCTGTGACGGAGGCGAATACAGGCGATTTCACCGTCAAGCTGAAGTCCGACCGCAGCCGCTCGGTATGGCAGGTCATGTCCGAGGTGCGCGAACGGGTCAAGGCCACAGAGCCGGCGCTGGACATCGAGCTGACGCAAGTTCTACAGGACAACATCAACGATCTATCCAATGCTCCGCAGGCAATCCAGGTCAAGCTCTTCGCCAGCGATCCCAATTTGCTGTACCACCTTGGGCCGGAAGTGGGAGACGCGATCAGCAAGATTCCCGGGGTGGTGGATGTGGATAACGGCGTGGACAGTACGGTCAGCGGGCCGGCCACCAATTTTCAGATCGATCCGGTAGCATCTTCACGGCTCGGGTTTACGCCCACCGAGGTCTCCGACGATGCCAACTCCATCCTGGATGGCCTGACGACCACACCTCTGATTGCCAATGGCCGCGAGTATCCCATTCGCATCCGCTTGAGCCAGGAGCATCGCAGTTCGCTGAGCGCGATCGAAAATACGGTCTTCAACAGCACCACAGGCCATACGGCAACGCTGGCTTCGCTGGCGCAAATCACGCAACTGCCGCCGCAGCACGAAATTCTGCGCCAGAATCTGCAGCGCTTTATTCTGGTAGCCGCCGGCCTGGAAGGCTCGAACCTGGGCGGTGTCATGGCCAAGGTGCAGCAGGCGGTGACCGCACTGAATCTGCCGCCTTCGGTGCACGTGGTCTACGGCGGCACCTATGAGGTGCAGCAGCAGTCGTTCCACGATTTGCTGCGCGTGCTGCTGCTGGCCCTAGTGCTGGTCTTCGGAGTGCTGCTGGCGGAGTTTCGCAACTTCCCGGCGCCGATCGCCATTCTCAGCTCCTCGGTGCTTTCCATCTCGGGGGTGATCGTGGCCCTGCTGATCACCAACGTGACCTTCAACGTGGCCTCGTTCATGGGACTGATCATGGTGATCGGCATCGTGGCCAAGAACGGCATTTTGCTGCTCGACGCCGACGAACGCTACCGCGCCCAGGGGATGTCGGCCTATGACGCCATGCTCAACGCCGCGCAGCGACGGCTGCGGCCCATTGTGATGACGGCGGTGGCGGCGGTGTGCGGGATGTTGCCGCTGGCCTTTGCGATCGGTTCCGGCTCGCAGATGTTGCAGCCGCTGGCCATCGCGGTGATCGGCGGGCTGACGATCTCGATGGTGCTGAGCCTGGTGATTACACCGCTTGTCTACTATCTGCTCACTCGCAACCGTCATGCTGCGCAGCCCGAGGAAGCGGCGTAGGGCGTCACCGCCTGGGCGGAGTGCGGGAGGGTTCGCGCAGCGTCCAGTCATTCGGCGGGCGGATAATAGAAGGCGGAGCGAGAACGGCCCATGCGGGTGCTCGTAGTCGAGGATGAGGAGCGGCTGGCGCAGAATGTGGCCGCGATCCTGCGCGATAACGCATTGTGTGCGGTGGACGTTGCGCCGGATGGGGAAGAGGGCCTGTTCATGGCCTGCTCGTCGCCCTACGATCTGCTGATCCTGGATCTGATGCTGCCGAAGCTCACCGGATTGCAGGTGCTGAAGAGCTATCGGGCGGAAGGCAACAACTCACCGGTGCTGATTCTGACCGCCCGTGATGAGAAGGAGATCGTCGTCAAGCTGCTGAATGCGGGCGCCGACGACTACCTGACCAAGCCCTTTGACCTGGGCGAGTTTGTAGCGCGCTGCAAGGCGCTGATGCGGCGCGGCAAGGGCGAACACTCGCCCGTGATTCAGGCCGGCCCGCTGGAAGTGGATACCGTGAAGCGGGCCGTGCAGGTGAATGGCGTCCGGCTCAGTTTGACGGCGATGGAGTACCGGGTGCTGGAGTATCTGGCGCTGCGGCGTGGGGCCCTGGTGTCGAAGATGGAACTGCTCGAGCATCTCTACGACTACAACTGGGAGAAGTTTGGCAACGTGATCGAGGTGTACATCTCGGGTTTGCGGCGCAAGATCGAGGGCGCCTCAGGGGTCAAAGTGATCCAGACAGTGCGCGGGCTGGGATACGCTTTGCGGCTGGAAGGAGAACTGGCGGAGAAGGAGCGCGGTTAGGTGAGGTGCGCGGCAGCGCGATCACACATTCGCCGCAAGCTCCGCAATCGCTGGAGATGAAGACGGTTTGAGGTATGAAAGCTTTCTCGCTTAACAGGCGGCTGATCCTGGCGGTGGTGGCGTCGCAGTTGCTGCTGGGCGCGGGCCTGGTGCTGGTCGGCACCTCGTTCTCCAAACACTATCTGCGCCAGGCCTTCGATGTATTTTTGCAGGGACGCGCGGAGAGCATGGCGGCGCTGGTGTATTACCGCGATGATGGAGTTCCGGGCCTGCTCTTCAACAATGCGAAGATTCCGCCCTCCCGGCACCGTGTTCACAAGGATCTGTTTCTGGTCCAAAGCGACCGCGACAATCTGCTGCGCTATTCGCCCGGTTTCGATCCGGCGATGCTCGGCCGGATTCCGGCGAATGCGCGCTTCTGGAGGTTCCACTACAAGGGCGCGCCGTACCGGGCGATCATCCTGCGCAAGGTGGGGATCCTCGACACGGAAGAAGGCGAGCCTCTGCCGCTGCCCACGCTCACCGTGGTGTATGCCGCGCCGACTATGGATATCGACCAGCAGGTGTCGATGCTGGGAGTGACGATCGGTCTGGTGAGTCTACTGGTGCTGATTCCCACCTTGATTCTGGCGGTGTGGAGCATCCGGCGGGCGTTGACGCCGCTGAATGACTTAGTCGCGGCGGCAAGCACGGTTTCTGTGGACCGCTGGAGCTTTGAGCCCTCGCAGGAGGCGCGCTCGACGCGCGAGTTGAAGCCGCTGATCGACGCCATGCAGACGGTGCTGAGCGGATTGGAAGAAGCGTTTACCCGGCAGCGGGAGTTTCTGGGCGATGCCGCGCACGAGCTGAAGACTTCGCTGGCAATTCTGAAGTCGACTCTGCAACGGTTGCTGAACAAGCCGCGCGAACGCGAGGAGTACGAACGCGGGCTGGCCATGATGAACGGAGACTGCCTGCGCCTGGAGCGGCTTCTGAACCGGATGTTGCAAAGCGCGCGCGCCGAACAGAGGATCGCAAAGGGGCACGAGCAGGAGCCCGAGCCGGTGGAAGTGACCGCAACCTGCGAGGGCGCGCTGGCGCGCATGGCGCAGTTTGCCGCGGAGCGTGACGTGCGGCTGGAGTATGTTCCCGAAGGCGAAGCCACGGTGAGGGCCGAGGCAGCGGATCTTGAGCTGATCTGGCTGAACCTGCTGGAGAATGCGGTGCAGTACAGTCCGCGCGGCTCGGTGGTGACGGTGAAGGTCTCCGCGGAGAATGGGATGGCGAAGGTGTCGGTGCTCGATCAGGGATGCGGGATTGAGGCGGCGCATCTGCCGCACATCTTCCAACGGTTTTATCGCGCCGATTCCTCGCGGGCGCGGGCCACGGGCGGCTTCGGCCTGGGGCTGGCGATCTCTAAATCGCTGGTGGATTTTTACCGCGGACGGATCGATGTTGAGAGCGCGCCCGGCCGCGGCACTTGCGTTACTGTGGAGCTGCCGGCGGAGTCGGGCGCGCGAGGAGAAGGCGGACGATCGAGCGACAGGGCCGCCTCAATCAGCCGCTAACGGCTCTTTGCTCCTTTCTTGCGGTGGAGCGTTGCGGCGGGGAGCTCGTTCCGCGCGAACAGCGGCCTGCGTGACGCGATCACTCAGCTCGATCAAGGTACTCCAGTCGGTGTCGCCGAGTTGCTGGCGCAGGCGGTCCTGAGCCCGCTCCCAACCGGGCATAGCCGCTTCCAGCAGACGAAAGCCTTCCGCCGTCAGGGTGTACATTCTGCGCCGTCGCGCATCGATGGTCATTTGCACCCAGCCGGCGCGGCGGGCGGTTGCCAGACGGCGCGAGAAGGTCTCCTCGGAGGCGCCGAACTGTCGTGCCAGCTCGCAATGAGCGATGGGAGCAGCGTCCGCAATAGCCTTCAAGAGCAAAAACTGGGTTGTCTTGATGGCTTGCGGGGCGAGCACAAGGTCGTAGAGATGGCTTACAGCGCGACCAGCGCGCCGCAGACTGGCGCAGGCACAAGGCGAAATGGAGAAAGCGGAAATCATGCAAAACACCTCACAAAGCAGTGGAATGGAAGAGAACCGGGATCAGCGTACGACGGGGGAGAAGAACAAAACGATCCGCATGCAGGCCAGCGAAGCAGGTCAGCGCATCTCGACATTGACTTCGCTCCTTTCGAAGGGCTCGGCGGGTTGAGCGGGGATGGCGCGGGACCGTCTCCGGCGGATGGTCTCACAGATGGCATAGGCCACCACACCGGTCAACAGCGGCGCGGCGAAGGCGAGGTAGCGGAGCAACTCGCGCATCCAGGCGAGAGGCGCTCCCGCGGCTACGGCGATGACATCATCTCCGCCGGCCACGAACAGCACCGACAGAAAAGCCAGGACCGCGCAGCCGAGCGCAGTGTTGAAGGGCTGCTCCCAGGGCATGCGCAGCACGTTGTGGGCGCGGAAGTCGAGCGAGATCAACTTGTCAATGAAAGGAAACGCGTAGAGGAGGATGAACACCACAGCGGGAAACAGGAAGCCGGGGAAGAAGACCTCGGGGATGAGCCATTTGCCGAAGTGGGTGTTCACGCTGGGAAATAGGCGCATGGCGCCTTCGATCCATCCCAGGTACCAATCGGGCTGCGCGCCGGGAAGGATGGCATCCGCTTTGAAGGGGCCGTAGATCCACACGGGATCGATCTGGACGAAGCTGCCCAGGGCGGCCACGACAGCGAAGACGAAGAGGAACAGGCCGATGGATTTGAGAGTGTAGGAGGGCCAGAGGCGGGAGCCGACGATGACCCGATCGTTGCGGCCTTTGCCGGGGTAGTTGGTGTGCATTTGACGCCAGATGAGCGCCAGGTGTGCGCCGATGAGGGTTGCGATCAGCGCGGGGAAGAGGAAGATGTGCATCGCGAACAGGCGGGGGATGGTGGCGGAGACGGGAATGGTGCCGCCGAAGGCGAGGAAGGTGAGCCAGGGCCCAATGACCGGTACCGAGAGCAGGATGGAGTAGCCGATGCGAAGCCCGGCGCCGGAGAGCAGATCGTCGCAGATGGAGTATCCCAGGAAGCCGTTGGCGATGGCCAGCAGCAGCAGGGTGAGGCCAATCATCCAGTTGAGCTCGCGAGGCTTGCGGTAGGCGGCGGTGAAATAGATGCGGAGCAGGTGAGCGGCGATGGCGCCCAGGAAGATGTCGGCGGCCCAGTGGTGCATCTGCCGGATCACCAGGCCGGCGGGCACATCGAAGCTGAGGTGCAGCACAGACTGGTATGCGGAGGACATGTGCACTCCGACCAGCGGCGCGTAGGAGCCGTGATAGACCACGTCCGCGGAGCTGCCGTCGAAGAACAGGGCCATGAAGGTGCCGGTGATGACGAGGATGACGAATGCGTAGAGGGCGATTTCGCCCAGCATGAAGGACCAGTGGTCAGGGAAGACATGGTTCATGATGCTGCGGGCGAATTTGGCCGCGCGCGTTCTGGAATCGAGCCAGCGGGCAATGGAAGCAATCATGACGGCATCCCCCAGAAGCCCGGGCCGGGCGGAGTGCTGAAGCCGCCGGCGGCGCGCAGATTGCCGTCGCTATCCACGTAGAGCGGGAGCTGCGGCAGCGGCCGCGCGGCGGGGCCGCCCGTGGGCTGGGCCCCGCGCAGCACGTCGAAGGTGGACTGGTGGCAGGGGCACATGAGCATGTGGGCGGTGCGCAGATACAAGCCGACGGCGCAGCCGGCATGGGTGCAGACGCGCGAATAGGCGAGATTGCCCTGCGGCGCCCAGTCATGGCGGCTGTCGGGCAATTGCAGTTGACTCGGATCGACGCGCACGAGCACGGTCTGGGCTTTTTCCGAGCCGAGGCTCTCTTCAGGAAAGACGATCACCGTGCTGCCCGGCTCGAGGGTGTCGGCTCGGATGGTCTTGCCGTCTTCGGTCATCAGGCGCTGGCCGCGCTTCCACACCGTGGTGTAGAGCGCGTTGTTGGGATTGAAGCCGAGAGAACGGAACAGGGAAACGACAGTGAGAGCGACAAAGCCGAGCCCCGTGGCGGTGATGAGCTTGAGCAATCCTCGGCGCTGCAACTCGCGACTGCCGTCGCAGAAGGCCTGTTCGAACTCCTCCCGATCCCGCGCGGGCGGCTGCATGTCTTCGCGGGGTTCAACGGCTTCTTTGTGCGCGGTAAGCAGGTGCGCCCAGAAGATGAATGCGGCCGCCCATCCAGACAGGAAGAGCGCCAGGCCCCCGCCCAGCATCTGGTTGCTGCCGCCGGTCCAGTAGGCGGTGAAAAAGAGGAGAAACCCGGCGATGGATGCGGCGAACGAGCAGCCAACCAGAAAGGTTCCCCAGCGGCGGCGACGGAGAAGATGCGTCTCGTGGGCGAGGGTGAGGTTGAGGTCGCTGGCGCGGCTAGAACTGGGCCGGTCGCTGTTGGCGAGCTGAGACGGGTTGGAAGCGGCGACTTGCTTTTCGGATTGCTGCGCACAAAGGCTGGGGAAGAGCGCAAAGGCCACGCGCTTTCCCAGATTCCAGCTCAGCATGACGCCGGTGGCAAACCATGCAGTGGTGCGAATTTTTCTCTCGGTAGCCTGATCAAGATCCGGGCGCTCCCGATGAAGCCCGTTCTCGCTCATCCCTTCCCCCCTTTTTCGATCCACATCACGATGCCGATCATCAGGAGGACGCCGACCCACGCGACGAATCCCTCGGCGACCGGCCCGTACCAGTTGAGCGCGCTTCCGCCGGGGCTCGCCGGCTGCTGCACGTAGCGGATGTAATCCACGATGGATGCGACCTGGTGGTCGCTGAGCACGGAGGGCGGAAACCGTGGCATGGGCCCGGGGCCCCAGCGGATGGCGCCGGCAATCAGCGCCGCGGACTTGCCGGTCAGCGAAGGCGCATTGGTGCCGACGAAGACCAGTCCGCCGCCGCGCACAGCGGTGCGATGACAGGCGGCGCAATTCCGTCTGAACAGCTCTCCGCCGCGGCTCAGGTCGCCGCCATTCAGGTGAATTTGCGCGATGGTGTGGGCGACGTAGTCTGAGACGGCGTGCATCTGCGCAACCGAGAGGATGTACTCGAACCTCGGCATGTGCGAGGGGCCGACTTCAAGGGCCGTCATCACCCGGCCGGGATCGTCTTCCGCCCACAAGTTGGGGCCGGCGATAGTGACAGCCGCACTGATGCCTTCACCGGTTGGGCCGTGGCACTTGGCGCATTGCTGCAGGTAAATCTGCATGCCCTCAGGTGCAGAGGACGGAGGTGCAGCCTGCTGACCCAAGGCAAGCGATCCAGGGCAAAGCGCAAGTAAAAGGCCGAAGACGGTGCGAAGATATCGCACGTTGATGCAAGGGACTCCCCTGCTTTCCACACGTGGTTTAGATGCAGGTCGCCGGTGCAGAGAAATGCACGTTGGTTGCATCGGCAACGCGGATGGGATGCCTGGCAGGAAAGGAACAAGTGGAGAAGGTTGCATCCAAGGGGGATATGCGCAGGTCGCGGCAGTGTGTGCGGGGCAGATTGTGGGTCGCGGGTGTGGCGATGGCCGGGCTGCTTTGCGGATGCAGCGGAGGGAAGGATTTCCGGGGGTACACGGTGCAGGCGGCTGGATCGGCGCAGCGGGGCCGTCTGCTGATCGCAAAATATAAATGCGGTTCCTGCCACATGATTCCCGGCATTCACGGGGCGGATGGGCAGTTCGGACCGCCGCTCCTGTCCATGAGCCGCCGGACGTACATCGCGGGCGAGTTCGAGAACACGCCGCAGAACCTTGCCCACTGGATCCAGGACCCGCAGGGGATGAAGCCGAAGACCACGATGCCGGAGCTTGGCCTCAATCAGCAGGAAGCAACGGACATCGCGGCCTATCTGCAAACCCTGCGCTAACGCATCATCCTGTTGACGGCAAAGCCGGCCAGGCCGGCCAGCACCAGGCCCGCTGCCAGCGCGCCGCGGTGCAGGTCCGCCCAAAGCTGAATGCTGTGGCCGTGGGCCTTCTCATCGAAGCGTCCGTGCGCGCCGCAATCCTCGCCCGCATCCACGGGAGACCAGAGATTGTTCGGCCGCGAAGGATCTTCGGGTTCCGGGGTCTGCTGCGATTTGTATCCGGAGCTCGCCAGATAATGATCCAGTAAGCCGGGGGCAATCTTATTGCCGACGATGGCCGCTACCGTGGAAGTGCCAACGTAGACCTCGCGGCGATTATGATGGGCGGCCCAGTAGACGGCGCGCGCGCCGACCTCCGGCTCAAAGATGGGAGGCACCGGCTGCGCCTTGTGCTGCAGGCGGCTTTTGACCCAATTGAATTGCGGCGTATTCATGGCCGGCATCTGCACGGTGGTGAGGCGAATGTTGCTCTTGTCGTGAAGCAGTTCGCAGCGCAGGGAATCGGTAAAGCCATTGATGGCGTGCTTGGCGGCGCAGTAAGCGGACTGGAGCGGGATGCTGCGATAACTGAGCGCCGAGCCAACCTGCACGATGGTGCCGCGGTCGCGGGGCAGCATGCGCTTGAGCGCGGCCAGCGTGCCGTAGACGGCGCCGAGATAGGTCACCTCGGTAGCGCGCTTGTATTCTTCGGCCTTCATTTCTTTGACCGGCGAGAAGACAGAAGACATGGCGTTGTTGACCCATGTATCGATGGGCCCGAAATGCTTCTCCACGGCTTCGGCCGCAGCTTCAACGGCATCGGGGTCGGCAACGTCTGTGGGGACCGCAAACGCTCTGCCGCCTTTTGCCTCGATTTCGGCGACCGCGCCGTCGAGGCCTTTCTCTCCGCGCGCCAGCAGGGCCACCTGAGCTCCGTGTTTGGCAAACTCGTGGGCGATGGCGCGTCCCAGACCTGCCGATGATCCTGTAACGACAACTGTTTCCATGGCCAAGTTGAATCCTCCTGGGGTGATCTTGGTTTGTATTCGCAGCGCGATTCAGCCTGCGCGGCGGTAGGGAATGAGGCTCTCCACGGCATCGCGGATGCGCTCGGCCCAGCCGGTGGTCAGCGACCAGGGGCTGGGCTGGCGGATGATGTGCAGTTTGCCCTCCAACTCGCTTACCTCAAAGTTTGTTTCGCCCTTTTCATTGCGCGTGAACTTGAGCGTGACGACTGCCTTGCCCACATGCAGCCGTTGCACCGTCACGCTGGGAAGCCACTCGGGCAGATGGGGATCGAGGAAAAGCAGATGCGCCGGGGCGTAGGGATAGATGCCGAGCATCGCCTGCATCACGGTGAAGGGTGCCGACGCCGACCAGGCCTGGGGCCAGTCAGCCTGCGTGTAAAGGCCAGGGAAGGGAGCATCGGGCGTGCGCTGGTGCCCGCCAAAGACTTCGGGCAGACGGTGATTCTCAAACAGCGAGGCAGTCTCGAAGAAAGCTTTCGCCAGCCGGTGCATCTCGCCGTGCAGCCCGTAGCGGCTGAAGGCGAGCACGAAGCCCGCGTTGGTGACCGGCCAAACCGTGCCGCGATGATAAGAGAAAGGATTGAAGGCGGGATGAGCGGAGGAGAGCGTGCGAATGCCCCACCCGGAGAAGAGATCGTCGCGCATCATGCGCTGGGCGATCTGCTTCACATGCTTCTCGTCCACAATGCCGGAGAGCAGGCAGTGGCCGGCATCGGAGGCGATGGAGCGGATGATCTTGCCCTTGGCATCGATTCCCATGGCAAGATAGCCTTCCTTCTCCATCCAGAACTTTTCATTGAAGCGCTTCTTGAGATCTTCGGCCTCGCGGAACAGACGCCGCGCCACGTCCATGCGGCCGAGGTGCCACAGTACCTCGGAGAAGTGGAGCTTAGCCACATAGGCGAAGGCCTGCATCTCGGAGGTGCCGAGCGGATCCTGGGCCTGCGAGCCGTCTGCGTAAACAATCGCGTCGTTGGAATCTTTCCATCCCTGATTCTTAACGCCCTGTTCGGAGCGTGTCTTGTAACGATAGAAGCCGGTGGAGTCGAGGCTGTTCTTGTCCGCCCAATCCAGCGCTCCTAAGGCGGCGTCGACGTAAGGGCGAATCGAATCCAAGTCGCCGCTCCAGTGCCAGAGCTCAGAGACGGAAACCGGCAGCAGAACGCTCGCGGTGAACGAGCCATAATAGAGGCTCTTGGGGCGGAAGTTAAGCACCGACAGCGGATCCGTGTGCAATTCGTGAGGAATGCGGCCCGGCTGCGCGTCGCGCCAATCGTCGGTCTTGGTGGCGGGCAGCTTCTTGAAGACGTTGAGGGCGCCGCGCATGAACTGCGGCGTCAGCATGGCCGCCTGCCAGCCTGCGGCCTGCATATCGCGGCCGAAGACCTCCATGTAAGTGGGTACGCCGGCGGCCTGGGCGACGCCTCCGGGGGAGTCCAGGTCGTACAGACGCAGGGCCTCCATGTCGATGCGCGATCTCTCAAGCACGCGGTCCACCAAATGCGAAAGATCGTTGGCATGCGGCACGGAGAAGGTGGACGAGGTTGCGAAGAAGCGCTTACGGCGCTGGTCCCAGTCGCTGCTGGCAACTCGTGAGCACTGCGGCGTCAGGGGCAGTATCCTGCCTTCAACGGAAGCAATCCAACTCAGGCAGGCATGCCACTCCTGGTGTGGCTTCAGTCGCACATCGAATCGAACGCTCTGCTTGCCGATCTTTGGCTTGGAGCCCGCGTTTTCCACGCGCAGGATCACACCGCGATGCATGTGCGCGATGCCGCGGTCGCCCTGGTGGCTGTAGCGGTGCTCCACGCGATAGTCGGCGGAGAGCTGCCATACTCCTTTGGCGGGCCGATCGTTGCGAAGCTCAAGCTTGCCGCGCTGCTTTCGTCCCTGTTCGGCCTCGGTCTGCGCGGTGAATTCGATCTCAAACTGCAATTCCAGGCGAACCGTCGTCGCGACCTGCGTGTGATTGGTGAGGCGCACGTCCTCATGCATGCCCTCACCAACGGCGCGCGCGATGCGCAGCTCGATGGTCTCTTCGAGCGGGCTGCATTCCCCGGCGGGCGTGCGCTTGCAGTTCCTGGGCGTCTGAATGAAATAGCCGATCCAGTTGGATTGCTCCACGTTGGATCCGCAACTGAAGGCCGGCGGCTTTCCGTTCATCAGCCAGCAGTAGCGCGCCAGCACGCGCGTGTCATAGACGTATAGTCCTTCAATCGGCCGCTCGTGGTGGGCTTCGCCTTCGAGGCCGGTGATGAAGGCGGTGCGGCCCCGGCTGAGCTGCACGGTGGTTGCGCGCGGACGAAGCCGGATGAGATCGTCCCTACGATCGCTTGTAGATGTCATTGCTGCCCCGCAGATGGTGAGAAGAGAGAGATATACCCATGGCTTGCCGCCCGGTGCCGCATCGTTCCCAGGGTTGGATGCTCTGTCCACGGGGATGGCCACAGAAAACCCAAGAGCCCGTTGCAATGGAGAGGCGTGTTGCAATAGCAACTCCCCGCTAGGGAGAGCAGCCCCGGCAGACGCTGCCATCCCGAACTCACCAGGCAAGGAATTCGAGGACGCCGGATGGGGAATGCCGCCGACCAGCCTACAGTAAGCCACCGGCTCAGCGACTATAATTTAAGTAACTTTTCCCGTCGGCCAGGCACCGAACAGGTCGCCATTCTCCGGCCTTCGAGGCGGTCAAGCAAAGCGATAGAGGCCGGCTGCAGAATGAACCGAGAAGAACTGATCTTCGTGACCGGCGCGACCGGTTTTCTGGGCGTGCAACTGGTGCGCGATCTGCTGGAGCGCCGTCCGGATGCGCGCCTTGCGCTGCTGATTCGCAATCGTCCCGGACAGACCGGCGAGCAGCGCGCAGCGGCGTTTGTCCCCGCGGAAGCGCGCAGCCGGGTGGAGGTGTATTCCGGCGATGTGGCGCAGCCGCGCTGCGGGCTGGATGCTGCCGCCTATGAGCGGCTGAGCGCCACCGCGACGCGCCTGATTCACTCCGCCGCCACGGTGCGCTTCGACCACACGCTCGAAGAGGCCCGCCGCATCAATGTGGAGGGCACGCGGAACATGCTGGATCTGGCCGCTGCGATGCGCAACCTGCAGAGTTTTGCCTATGTGGGCACGGCGTACGTGGCGGGAGCTCGCAGCGGGCTGGTGCGCGAAGACGAGCTCAAGGTAGGCCAGGGCTATCGCAACACCTACGAGCAGACGAAGTCCGAGGCGGAGGCTTTGGTGCGCTCGCGGCTGGGATCGTTGCCAGGCGTGATCCTGCGGCCCAGCATCATTGTGGGCGACTCCCGCACCGGCGTCACCTCCAGCTTCAAAATGATGTACTGGCCGCTCAAGATCTACGCGCGCCGTTTGTGGCGCACGGTTCCCGGATTTCCGGATGCGGTGCTGGACATTGTGCCGGTGGATTACGTGGCCCGCGCGGTACAGCACCTGCTGTTCGACGAGTCGGCTTATGGCAGCACGGTGCACCTGTGCGCGGGACCGCAGGGCAGCGCCACCATCGAGCAGATTGCGCGCCGCGCCTCCGAGTACTTCCACGCGCCGACGCCGCGCTATGTCGATCCGCAACTTTTCTTCGCCGCGGTGCGCCCGCTGCTGTACATGGTGCTGTGGGGAAAGAAGCGGCGGGTGTTGCGCGACGGGCGCGCCTACCGCGACTACTTCACCATGCGCTTGCAGTTCGACACCAGCAACGCAGAGCGGCTGCTGATGCCCGCGGGCATTGCGCCGCCGCCGGTGATGGATTATCTGGATCGTCTTTTCCATTATTGCGTGGCCAGCGACTGGGGCCGGAAGCCGGTTTCGGTTCCATGAGCATCGTCCGCAACTTTCAGCTCGCTCGCGATCCCGGTGTTACTGTGGCCAATCTGATCGACGAGCTGCTGCGCAGGCGGGGCGATGGCGAAGTCTCCGTCGGCGACGATGGGCGCTTTCGTCTGGCTCAACTGCATGCGGAGATCTGCGCGATGGACGCCTTTCTGCGGCGTTCCGTCGGACTGCGGGCGGCCCAGCCGGTGGCCGTTTATCGCACCAACGACCGGCGCTGCTTTCACTGGTTCCTGGCGATTTTGCGTGCCGGCGGCATCGCGGTGCCGCTGAATCCGCAGCTCTCGCTTGCTGAGGTGAGCCGCATCCTGAAGGATAGCGGGACGGAAATTCTGGTGACCGACGCCGCGGTGTTCCATCGCACCATCGCAGAGCGGGATGCCTTGCCAGCCGTGCGGGTGTGGATTCAGAGCGATGACGAACCGGAGACGCTGGAGGGCTTTCTGCGGGCGGAGATCAGCGGGGAGAGCGCCGATCCGCCGTTTGCGCCTGCAACTATCGATCCGGCTGCGACAGTTGCGGTATTCCACACCTCGGGCACCAGCGGATATCCGAAAGGCGCGGCGCTTTCGAGCAACGCGCTGCTGGGCGGCCGCGCATCGACGGTGATCACCGGCGCGCTGCTGGGGCCGCGCGATCTGGCGCTGGTCGCGCTGCCCTGGTCGCACATCATGGCGGTGAGCATCGCGCTCTATGGATTGATGGCGGGCATTCGCGGCTGTTTCCTGAATCGTTTCGAAGCCGGCGCGGCGGTGAATCTGGTGGAGCGCTTCGGCGTGACCACGGTGGTTGGCGTGCCCGCGATGTTTGCTGCGCTGGTGAACAGCAATCCTGACCCGGTGCGGCTGAAGACGGTGCGGGTGTGGCTCTCGGCCAGCGATCATCTGCCTTCCGAGGTTCGGCAAAAGCTGCGCGGATACGGCGGGCTGTTGCGCCTGCCGGGATTGCGCATTCCCCCGGTGCTGCTGAATGGCTACGGAATGGTCGAGCTTGGCGGCCTGGCCATGATGGGCATCGAGCTGCCGCTGCTCCATGGCAGCGGCGATTTGTGTTTTCCGGTACCGCCTTTTCGCATCCGCGTGGCGGATGAACAAGGGCGCCCGGTGAAGCCGGGGGCAACAGGGGAGTGCCAGATTCGCCGCCGAGGGCTTTCTCCTCATTACTGGAAGGATCGCGGCGAAAGCAGCGGATTGCTGACCGCCGACGGATGGATGCGGACGGGCGATCTTGCCCGGCGCAATCGCCTGGGTCTGATCCGGCTGGTGGGCAGGATGAAGGATGTGATCAAGTCGGGCGGCTATTCGGTGTACGTGCGGGAGCTTGAAGAAGCCGTACAGGCACATCCCGCGGTTGCCCGCGCCGTTGCATTCGGCCTGCCGCACAAGGAGAAGGGTGAGATTCCGGTGGCGGCGGTGGAGCTTAGCCCGGAGATGCCGGCCAGCGAGAGCGATCTGCTGGACTGGTGCCGGCAAAGGCTTGCGCCCTACAAGACGCCGCGCCGCATCTGGATTGTGGGGGCCGGGGAACTGCCGCAGAACCACAACGGCAAGATGCTGCGGCGGGTTCTGCGCGAGCGCTATCTTGGCGAAACGATCTAGCGGCGCGGCCGACGCCGCGCCGGCCTTCTAAGCCAGCGCGGCCACCGATTCGGGTTCGGCAATCGCTACCATCTCGCGAATCGAGTCGATCACCAGCTCCGGCTCATCGAGATGAATCCAGTGCGCGCTCTTGGGCGCGATCAACTGGCGTACGTTGTCGCCGATGCGGTCGAGGCACTCCTGGTTGAGGGGCGTGGACTTGCCGGGGGTGAGAAGAAGTACGGGAATGCCGCGAATAGGATCGGCAGCCTGCATCTCCCGAACGGTGTCGGGCACGGCCGAGACGTGATCGCGCAGGCCGACATAGTACCCTGGCCGCGACCAGTGGGCGGCCACAATGGGCCACACCTCTTGCGGCATCTTGCCGACTTCCTCCTTGATGCGCCCCAGGACATGCTTGCCGCCATCGCCGGCGGCCCCGGCCAGGCGCTCGGCGACGCGACCGGAGCGGCAGAACAGCGAAGTGACTGCAAGGCGGGTCAAGCCGAAGCGCGTGATGGGAATCGCGACGTTCGCGAGCTTTGCGCCGCGGTCGATCATCGCCTGCTTGGCGGGGTCGAGAGGTGGCCACTCCTCGCAGCGCATGGGGTCCACCAGAACGACGCTGCTTACCTCTTCCGGATAGAGCAGCGCGAAGCGCCGGACCACGAGTCCGCCGAAGGAGTGGCCCACCATCACGTACGGTGGCTTGATGCCTGCCTTCTGGAGCAACTCGTGCAGTTCCACGGCGATGTTGCCGGGCGTGCGCTTGCTGCGGGAGGGGCTGCTCCAGCCCAGGCCGGCACGATCGTAGGAGGCCGTGGCGGCAAACTGCGACACCATCTCCTGAAGGTGACGCCAGTTGAGATTGGTGGCGGCAATTCCGGCTTCGAAGATGACGGTTGGGCTGCCGGCGCCCTGCTCCAGCAGATAATGCTCGCGGCCTTCGCCGAGGCTGATCCAGCGGCCGCTTCCGGCCATGCGTTTACGGTCTCTATGCGCGCCGATGAACTGATAGAGAAAGCCGATCAATACGACAGCCAATACCAGCGCCAAAAATAGGAGGAGAAGATGCATGCTTCACCTAAAAACGGGTGAGACGTTCGGAATCGAAGTCGTGCAGGCCTAAATGCGCCTCGGGCGTGCCGCGCTCCACGATCAGCAGGGTCGATCCGGCGCGGCCGCGGATCCTGGCTTCAATCTGGTGGGCCCACCAGACTCCCCGCGTCTGGCGAACTCCGAAATAGGTAAATTCCTTCAAGGTTCCTGTGCCCTTCACTTTCTTCTCAACCGTCAGGGGAAAGCCAGTACGGGGATTCAAGCAGCTTTTTACGCTTTCAAAGTGAGTCTGGTCAATAGGGCGCGGTGTGCTCAGGAGCTGGTCGCAGGGCTGGCCGCTAACTGCGGCAGTTCCCAGGTCTCGCTGATCCGGCCAAAAGTATTGCGCCTCAAGGAAATCCTCATAGCTGAAGCGATTGCCCAGCGGCCCGTCCGCCCATTTGCTGAAGGTCAGTTCCCTGGGCGCCTTGTCGCCGGGATGGGCAATCTTGATCGTGCTTCGTCCGTTGGGGCGCATCTCCAGCAGCACATGCTCGCGGTCCTGAGCGGGAGAGGTGACCTCGAGCAATACGCGCAGCATTCCCGGAAACCAGTGAGCCTCGATGCGGATGTTGTCGCTGGTGCGTTTGCCGTTGGCATCCACCCGCACCAGGCGTCCGGTCATGCGGTAATCGGCGGACTCGACCTGTTTGCGTGCAGCGGTCAATGCAGCGGGTGGCGCCGCCACAGCGGGCAGCGCCGCCGCAGCGGGCAGCGCCGCCGCAGCGGAGGCACCCAGAGAACAGGACAGAGCGAGAGCAACAGCGGCCAGGGCAGCTCTCATTGCTCCACCTTTCCGTCGCGGATGTGGATGCGGCGCGGAGCGGCATGCGCGATCGAGTCGTCGTGGGTGACCATGACGAGGGTCATGCCTCGTTCCTTCTGGAGGCTGACGAGGATGTCCATGATGCGTGCCGAGTTGGCGCTGTCAAGATTGCCGGTGGGTTCATCGGCGAGAAGAATCTCAGGGTCGTTTGCCAGCGCGCGGGCGATCGCTACCCGCTGCCGCTCTCCTGCCGAGAGTTCATTGGGATATTGTTCGGCGCGGTGGTCGATGCCCATCTGCTTGAGCAGCTTGCGTGCCCGGGCAGCACGATCGTTTCCGCGCCGGCCGGTGGCCAGCATCGGCAACTGAACATTTTCAATGGCGCGCAGGCTTGGCATCAGGTGAAAGGCCTGGAAGACAAAGCCGACTTTCTGAAGGCGATAGGTATCGAGATCAATCTCTGAGCCGAGGCAGGCCCTCTGAAACAGAATTTGACCGCTGGTGGGGGTGTCGAGGCCGCCCAGCAGGTGCAGCAGAGTGGACTTGCCGCTACCGCTGGGGCCCACGATGGCCACGTACTCGCCCGGTGCGATGGTTACGTCTGCGCCGCGAAGGGCTTCAATGCGGCCCTGGTCGTAGCTCTTGCGCACCGCGCGAGCTTCCAAAGCGGGATCAGTCATGCCGCAATCCTTCCACAGTGCAGACGCGCGCCGCGCGCCAGCCATTGTTGCTGGGTTGCGCTGGAGAATCCGACCAGACTGACGATGCGCCGATTGCCATATCAATTCCGCCCAGTGTCATTCGAGTGCGCAGGCGCCTGTACCGAGGCATTCCCACGCGAGACCAGGAAATGACAATTGATTCATCTTCAAGCCGGATAGATCCTCAGGGACGGGAGGCTGCGAGCGTCAGTTTATCCGGCGGGAAAGAGCTTTGTCCATGCTCAATTCTAACCGCGACAATCCTTTAACTCCAATAGAAACCTGACGGAGACCCGGCGGCAGGGAACGGGCGGGAGTGGTCTCCGCTGGGCTGATGGACGCAGCAAGACGGCAAAGGTTAACTGCCCCGCGAAGGTGCCGGCGCGCAGTCTGCGGTATTCGTCGCCTTGCCGGTAGCTGGCGGCCGTTGTGGTCGGCCGGTTGTGTGCCGCTCTTTGCCTTAAAGTGCGAACTGGATTCTGGTCATCGCCACTCGCTCCGCGGAAGGCTGGGGAATGCTTCCCCCATGCAGGCGGAAGGCGGTGTATTCGTAATCCGCGACAATCTTCGTGTATCGGTTGATGTACCAGTTCAGCCCCACCGCCGATTCGCTTGCGCGTTCCGCGGACGCCAGGGGGGACGCGAAGCTGGGGAAGGTGTTCGAGTCCACGCGAACCGCAGCGTGCCGAAAGGCGATCTCCCATGCGCCGAGGTGGCGAAGACCTGCTCCGGGTTCGAAGGGATGCGCCGGCTGAATACCCTCGTAGGAGTTTCTTTCTCCGGTCAGGACCAGCGACGCGGATACCTGCCAACTGCGATTGGAGAGGGAACGACGCATGGAGTCCACAGCCACCGTCTGATCCGAGACGATGTATTCGGCGATGGAGCCGAAGGATTTGAAGAAGTAGAAGCCTTGCGGAGACAGGTGCCGGCGCGGTCCGTCAGCGTATGCCGCGGGAGCGAATTGGAAGAACGTTGCCTGACCGATGGTTTTCAAGCTGGCGAGGCTGTTTTGGCGATGACCGTGGGAATACGAGAATCCTGCGCCCAGGTTGTGCATAGGCGAAGCCGAGCCGGCAAAAGGCTGGAGGAAAACGCGGGCCACGCCTTCGCCGTCGCCGCGCCACTCGAAGTTGGCGTTGGCGCCGTCGAGAGCGCTGCTGAAGTATCCAAATTCAAGGATGGCCGCGCGCTGAAGGAAGGAAGCTTCTACTTGCCCGCCGAGATCGCGAATGGGAACGAGATCGGAGGCCACGGAGCGTTCGGCAAAGGTCAGATCGCGGTCGGAGCGCAGCACCTCAAGGCCGATGGGCGTCTTGAATTTTCCGACGCGGAGCCGTGCAAACGGACCTATCGCCGTCTCCGCGTAGGCCTCCTGAATCACGGTATTGCCCTCGCCGAAATCGGGCATGAAGCGGAATTCGAAGCGGTTGGCAAGCACGCCTTCGACAAGAGGACGCACGCGGCGGAAGAGCAGAGTGTTGTGCTGCTCGCCTTGAACATTTGTAGAGAAGAGGCGGCCGTCGGCCTGAAGATAGCCGTGAACCCGCAACTGGGTGGATCCGTCGTCATTGGAGAGAGTGAGACCCTGTGCGTTGAGCGTGAGGGCCGATCGAGTTTGATTCGCGTCCGCTATCGTAGCCCCGGCGGAGACCATGTGCTCCGTTGCTCTTTGGCAGTCGATGGACGCGGGCAACAGGCAACATGCAGTCAGCATGGGAAGGAGCAGGCTGCGACGAAATCTGCAGAGGCCCATCAGTTGCCCCGTTGCCGGTCCGGCACCGCGGCAAGGCCGTCGGTTGACTGAGTCCGGTTGGGAGGACTCAGCCGCGATGGGCGGGTTCTGACTCATGGGTCTCCTCTACAGGTTCCTGCTGCGCGGCAGGCGCCGCCTCAGGCTGTGGGCTGCCGGGCTGGATGCGCGCCTTGCGTTTACGGCGCAGGCCATTGGTGAGCAGGTCAGTCAGGAAGCCAGCCAGCACCGCCACCAGCACAGCGCCGATGCCGTAGATCCACGGCCTGGCGAAGGCGAGCTGCGCCACGTAGGCTGGGAACCCAACCTCGGTGAGCTGGAGCGTCGCTGTGGACTGAGCGATGACCTTGTGTTCACGGCAAGCGCACACGGATACCCGGTAACGCCCCGGTGGAATCTTTCGGGGCCACTCGAAATCGACTGCATAGCGGGTTGCCGAGGCCGACTGGCTGAGGGTCACGATGCCGGCTTGCGCGCGGTAGGTGCCCTCCTGATGCTTGAGCCGGAGGAAATCAGCATAGAGGAGCCGGGAGTAGGCCGGATCTGGAACTGTGTCGTGGGTGCCCATCTGCTGCGAGCGGTCGGTGAGGCTGCACTTGCAACGGCAGAGCATGCGAATCCGGCTCATAATGGCGGCTTCATCCAACTGGTGCTCTTCCACCTCGGACCCGCCGAGCAGGGTGGTTACAGCAGTGGAACTGAAACGGAGATACACCGAGGGCGCATGCTTGACGTGAATCCTGTCGACCGTCAACCAGATGGGACCCACGCGGCCCTTGCGATTGAAGAACTCATCGCGCTCCGACCCTTCAATCACGATGACCACGCCGGAGCCTGCCGGAGCGACGCCCTCGATGCGGAGGCGAGCGCCGTTGTAGAAGGCGCCCATCGGAATGGTGTCGGGGATCAGCTTCGGCGGCGGCATCTTGACGGGCCCGGGAGCGGTGTCCGCGGGCGCGAAGACAACCAGGAGCGCTCCCAGAGCCACGGCCAGAAGCAGTGTTTTTATCTTCTCGCAGCGCTTCGCCAGAGCTACGCCGAATTGGTGAGCAGTCACCCCATGCAAACCCTCCCGAAGCTGCAAGCAAACCCAACCGAAAGTTGCTGGATTGGCTGGAGATTGAGTGATGCGATCTGAGAGAACGAGACCGAAGGGGGCAGCACCAGGTCCGCGGCCATGTCAGCCATGACGCCCAGCGCCAGGATGCCGAGCAGAATCATGAGCTGCTCGGCGCGCAGATGGCGGCTGAGCCTGGCTCCTATCTGCGCGCCGAGGGTGGAACCCACGGCCACCAGCAGGGCCAATACCACGTCCACGATCTGGTTATCGCCGGCCTGCATCACGGTTGCTCCGGCGCAGGTAAAGAGCGCCTGGAAAAGACTGGTTCCCACAGCGACATGCGCGGGCATGCGCAGCATGTAGACCATCATCGGCACCAGAACAAATCCGCCGGCGACGCCCAGGATAGCGGTGAGGATTCCGACCAGGAAGCACAGTGCAAACGGGACAAAGACGGAGTGGCGAACACCGGAGTGAGGGAACTCCATCTGCAGGGGAAGGGTGGATATCCAGGTGCGCCTGGGGAGGCCCCCATGCCTGGCGCGAACGATGAGGCCGCTGCGCATTTTGCGTAAGCTGTCGCGCAGGATGTAACCACCGACCAGGCCCAGCATGACGATGTAAGTGAAGGTAATGACCAGGTCGGCGCTGCCAAGGTGCCGCAGCAGGCGAAGCAGATGCACGCCCAGCCAGGAACCCGTGAGCCCGCCGCACAGCAGGATCGCCCCCATTTTGTGATCCACATTGTGCAGGCGGAAATGCGCGGCGACGCCCGACGAGGAGGTGGCCACGATGGCATTGGTGCCGGAAGCCGCGGCCACCGTGGGTGGCACGCCCACCATCATCAAGATGGGCGTCATCAGGAAGCCGCCGCCAATCCCCAGCAGCCCGGAGAGCAGCCCGATGATGGCGCCGATTCCAACGACTGCTCCGATGTGGACACTGATTCCGGCGATGGGCAAAAGGATCCGCATCAGATCCCTCCTGCGCGGCTACTCCGCGCGGCCGCGGTCATGACGCCACCGCCTTAGGTTGTTCCGCGGCCTGGTGGAAGCCGTAATTGCCGGCCAGGAACTGCTGCACATACCATCCGGCAACAGCGCTGCTGGTCATGTACATGTCGAGCTGGCAACTGCAAGCCATCAGACGCCCGAGAATGTCGAGGTTAGCCTCGGTTTGCGCAGCGGGCGCCTTTTTGTACCAGGCGTTCACCAGGTCTCCGCGGCGGTCGACTTTGAAGCCGTAGTGAGAGAGGCAGCCTTGAATGAAGGAAGCGCGCAGGTTGCGCCGGCTGCGGCCCGCTCCGCCGCCGGCAAAGCGGAAGGAGATGGAATTGTTACTGGGAATCTCCGAGACACAGGCATCGACCAGGGTGAAGTGATACGCGAGCCGCGAGTTCAGGTTCATGTACTCATCGGCAACCAGCAGATAGCTCTTTTCGCCGAGGGCGCGGATCGGACCGGTGGATGTCGCGAGCGAGGTGGTCATGACCGAGGCGAGATCGCTCAGGCTGGCGGGAATTTCACGGGTCCAGGAGACGCCCGGATGGGTGACTCCGCGCCATAAGGCCTGGAAGGGCCGCGAGACGATCTGCTGCGGGGTGACTTCAGCCGCCGCGGAGGCGTCGGCTGCCAGACCGTGCCCGAGATCGAGCACGTGCAGGTTGACCGGCGCCGGAGTACGGAGTTTCTTGACGGAAGGCGCACCCTGCGCGATCTCCGCATCGTTCAGATCGAACATTGCCTGAATGGCTTTTTCATGGCAGAAGCGCAGGACGTCGTGGGCCGACTTGCATCCGGACGGGCGAAAATTGAGCGCTCCGGGATCCTGCAAATTGAGCGTGAGCAGCCGCTGCGTGATGGGATCGCGCGGGCTGCGGCGATACCGGTCGGGCAACGGCTCATCGAGGTTGCGTTCCGGCCAGAGTTTTCCCGGGTACACCCGAGGTTGTACCGCATCCAGGCTGACCTCATCGCCGTTGCGCAGTTTTTCAAAGGCGCCCGGCATGTGAAAAACCGACGGAATGGCGAACTCGCGCAAAAGCGAAGCGGCGTGTCCGGTGACGTTGCCCCACTCCGCGACCAGCCCCGAGATACGCGGAAACGTCTCCACGATCTCCGGCGAAGCTTTCCGCAGGAACAGGATGGCCCCCGGCGGTGTCTGGCCGAAGTCCTTCTTATCGGTGACCAGATGAGCCGGTCCTGAGACTCGCCCGGGGTAGACGGTGCGTCCGCCGGTGAGGAGCGGTTCGCCATGGATGCGCGACTTGATGTGCCAGGTTTTGGATTCCGCCAGCGCGAGCGGCCGCGATTGCACGACCCAGAGTTTGCCCTGCTCATCGAGGACCCACTCCACATCCTGGGGGCAGCCAAAGTGGTCCTCGATGCGAAGCGCCCACTCCGCGAGCATCTGCAACTGCGGTTCAGAGAGGCAGGGACGATCGGCCTGGTCGTGGGCGATTGGCTGGCGAACGATACCACCGCCCGGGCCGGGGATGAGGAGTTCTTGTTTGTGCGCGAGGTTCTGCTCCGTGATGGGGTGCGGGCGCTTGCGGGAGAGGATGGTGAGGTCGGCCGGGGCGCGCCCGCTCGCCACCTCGAGGCCCAGTCCGGCGGTAGAGGTGACCCACAGAACGTCGCTCTTGGGGTTTCTGGGATCGCGCGTATACAGGATGCCGGCGGCCTGCGCGCGGAGGACCTGCAAGCACAAGACCGCCGTGGGGCTTTCAGCCTCTGGAACGCCGGAAGAGAGGCGGTAAGACAGCGCTTTTGCGCCGAAGCGGCTGGCTACAACATCGCGATAGGCGGAGACAACTTCCTTGAGAGGAACATTGAGGATGCTGAGGAATTGGCCGGCGAAGGTTCTTTCACCGCCCTCGCCCACAGCGCTTGATCGGATCGCGAGGCCCGCGCCGGAAGCTTGCAGGAGCTGCGCGCGATCCAGGAGAGCGACTTCAATCGCTCGGGGAAGAGGAAGTTCGCGGACCCGCGCGGTCAGTGCGGCGGAGACCGTTTCGAGTGCTTCCAGATCGTTCAAATCGAGGTTCCGGACAGCGTCGCGGATCACTCGCCAGAGGGGCATGCCGCAGAATTGCCGATAGGCCTCCGCGGTCATCACGAAACCGTCGGGAACGGGAAGCAGCAGTTTGTTCCTGATCTCTCCCAGCGCCGCCGCTTTTCCGCCGACCTCCCATTCCGCGCTGCGATCGATCTCACTCAGCCAGCGCGCCAACGGGGGGCTGGCAAGTTCATCGCGCGCGGCGATGTACGATTCAACTTCCTGGCTCTGCGCATCGACGGATGCTGCCAGACCGGCGAAGTGTTCGTCCGCAAGCCGCTCCAGCGCAGAGACAATCTCCTGAATCTCGTCGAAGCTGACGGCCACTCGATTGCCGAGCACATTGCGGTTGGCAGGGGCGAACTGCAGGTCTTCCTGGATGCCGGCGAGGAGCTCCAGGCAATCATTGTTGAGAGACAGAATTTTCCGAAAGCTCGCGTACTTGGAGCGGATCGACACTTCCGGCGAGGCTGTTTGTGTTGCCGGCCTTCGCCACCACGGGCTCATGGTCTTCGTCCTCTTGTTGTCCTGCCCCGCACTCGCTCGATACTGCTTCAGCTCAGTCTGTTCCCACTACGGAGAGCAGGATCTCCGGCTTGGTGAGCAGGCGGAGCGACATCTTCACCGCAGTGGCCAGGACAACGCTGGCCAGGACGATGCGCAATTGTTCGCCTCGGAGGACCCGCGAAAGGCGCGCACCGACCTGCGCCCCGATGGTTGATCCTGTAGCCACTGCCAGGGCCAGGAAGACGTCGACGGTCTGATTGGTGGCAGCCTGCATAAGCGTTGCGCCGGCACAGGTAAAGAGAATTTGAAACAGATCCGTGCCCACAGCGACGTGCATGGGCATGCGCAGGAGGTAGACCATCATCGGCACCATAATGAAGCCGCCGCCGACGCCCATGATGGCGGCCAGCATTCCCACCAGCACGCAAAGCATAAAGGGCACGAAGACCGAATGACGGATGTTGGAGCGGGGAAAGTTCATTTGGAAGGGGAGCTTCTTGAGTAGCGTGTAGTTACGCTCTTGGCTGCTGGTGGCGCTGGGCGCCAGCACTCCGCGGCGCAGGCTCTGCAGGCTTTCCAGGAACATAAAAGAACCTACACTTCCGAGCACGACCACGAAGAAAACCGTGATGACAAAATTGGCATTTCCCAAAGTACGCAGGAGCTTGATGATGTGTACCCCAATCGTCGATCCCGAGAGGCCTCCCATCAACAAGATGGTGCCCAGCTTGAGATCTACGTTCCCCATGCGAAAATGCACTGCGGTACCGGAAAAAGAGGTGCCCACGAGAGAACAGACTTCGGAGGCCGCCGCATTCGTGGGGGGCACACCGATCATCATCAGAATGGGAGTCAGCAGAAACCCGCCGCCCACCCCGACCAGGCCGGAGAGCAGTCCGATCATTGCTCCGACCCCCACCACAAGGAACAGGTTTACGCTCATTCCCGCAACCGGCAAATACAGTTCCATCTCCAACCGCCTTTCCTGGCCGATGGTGGAAGTTGTCTACCCCTGCACGGGGGGAGCAAGTTTATCGAGATCGAGGTCGATCACCCCCGGGATATCCATGGCGATCCGCCTCACCTCCGCGAACTGCTCCGCCGAGGAGAGCTTTCCTTTGAGTTTGACCACGCCGTCGCTGGCGATTGCTTCCAGCTCCAGGCCCTCGGTAGCCGGCGCGACGGCGAGCATGGCTCTGACCTTGCTGGCCAGCGCCAGATCCGCGAGCGCCTTGCGGCAGGCGGGCGTGAGCTCGAAGCAGCGCCGGTGCACGGCCGCCGAGACGATGTGGCACGCCGTTTCAATGGTCATCTGTTCGAGGTTAATGACGAGATCGTAGAGCTCGGGATCGTCCCAATTCACCCCGTAGAGATAGCTGGTCCAGCGGCGTCGCTGGTCATCCATCTTCTGGATATAGGCGATGGCCTCGCTGCGCGTGTAGTTGAGCCGCTCGTGGACCATGCGGACGCGATAATCCATGGGCGCGATGAGGCGCGTGCGCAGGATGTGCCGGCCGCTGCCCAGCAGCAGATGCCCCGCCAGACCGTGGTAGATGACTTTGCCTTCCCGTACCTCCTCGGTCAGGCTGGCCTGGATCAATGCCAGGTACTTGTATCTCTTCTGGCTGAACCGCTCCAGAAAGCCGGGCGGTCTCTCCAGCGCGTCGCGAATCTCCTCCTGCGAGACGCCATGGGCGGCCGCCCGCTCCACAATCACGTCGCGATCCACGCAGCGATAGCCCAGTCTTTTGGCCAGGCACTCGGCCAGCATCTTCCCGCCGGTAAAGGACCCTCTGGAGATGGTAATGACGGACATGGTAAGGTCCTGTTCAGCCGGCTCGCACGCATCGCAGCAGTGCGAGCCGGCCATGATACGAGTTGCGTTCCACTGTGATCCGCTCAGCGCTTCGGCTTGACCTCTCCGGTCGCGGCGGAGTGGAGCTGGACTTCCACCTTCTCTTCGAGGCTGTCGTAATACTGTTTCAGAATGGCGATCACCTCGGGCTTCGAGAACTCCGCAGGCACGGGCTTACCTTCGCTCATCAGCTTGCGCAGCAGCGTGCCGGAGAGCAGCAGACGCGCGCCGCCCTTGTAGTTCCCGTTGTCGTCGATCACCGCCTTGCTCTCGTGCGGGCAGGTCTTCATGGAGGCCATGCTGCCGCACTCGTAGCAGTAGAAGGTCCAGTCCATGCACAGCGGCTGGATGGCAAGCGCGCCGGCGGGCACCTCGTTGAAGATATTCTGCGCTTCGAAGGGGCCGTAGTAGTCGCCTACGCCCGCATGGTCGCGCCCGACGATCAGGTGCGAGCAGCCGTAGTTCTGGCGGAAGACCGCGTGCAGCAAGGCCTCGCGCGGGCCGGCATAGCGCATCTCCATCGGGTATCCGCCCTGCAGCACCCGCTCCTTGCGGAAGTACTTGTTGACCAGAGCATCGATGGCTTTCACCCGCACGTCGGCCGGGATGTCGCCGGGCTTCAGCTTGCCGAGGAGCTGATGGACATACACGCCGTCGCAGACCTCGATGGCGATCCAGGCAAGGTACGCGTGCGAGTTGTGCATCGGGTTGCGCAGTTGCAGTGCCGCCACCGTATTCCAGCCGCGCTCCTCAAAGATCTTGCGGGCGTCGGCGGGACGCTGGTAGATCCCCTTGAACTCCTCCGGGAAGAAGGATTCCGAAACCACTCTCACGGGGCCGGCGAGGTTGATCTCGGCCTGGTCCATCACCTTCTGCACTCCAGGGTGCTTGAGATCGGTGGTGTGGAATACCTGCCTGCATTCGTGTTCCTTGTCGATCCGGTACTTCTCCTCGACCTTCATGGTGCCCACCAGGGCATCGGTCTCCACGTCCCAGAGCGCCACTTCTTCGCCGGGAGCGATCGAGCTGGCGTGCAGCTCATCGGTGGAAAGGGTGATGGGAATGGGCCAGAACAGGTTCTTTCTGCTGGGAAGCGAATAGCTGTCGCAGCAGCCTTTCCAATCGTCGCGCCCCATGAAGCCGTCGAGCGGGGTGAAGGCGCCGATGCCCATCATGATCAGGTCGCCGGTTTCGCGGCTGGTGAGCGGAACATGCTTCATGTGTGCCGCCCGCTTGATTTCCTCCGATCGCTCCTTACCTTCCAGCAACAGCGGTTTCAGGTCGGAGCTGCCATGCGGTGGAGTTAGCTTGTGCATATCAAGACCTCGTTCCCATGACGTGAGGAAGGCCGGGTCCTTCCGAAGACACAACCTCCGGACCACCAGGCCTCAACTGTCCCCGGCCAGGTGACTTGCTTTCTTGCCATGTAGCTGCCATGGCAATGGTCCGGTAAAGGAAATGGACGAATTTGGAGTAAGGCGTGCAGAGAAACAGCGTGAGGACCAGTGAAAGGTGGACGTAATAGATGAAGAACATCCAGTCCAGGCTCTGCGCCAGGCGCAGGCCCTCGGAAAGGATGCCGGTGAGGCCGATGCCGCCCAGCAGGGCGAGAAAATACCAGTCGCAGAAGGAACTGCCCGCGCGCTTTTCCGGATCGGTGAGGCGTTTCGCGACCAGGATCGAAATGCCTATGACCAGCACGAGCGCGCACACATTGGCGAAGATCTTGAGCGGATAGAGATTGGGCAGAGGCGTGTCGATCAAGCCAAACATGCTGCCGATGCCGACCGCTGTCCCCATCGCGGCCAAGCCGACAAATCCATAGAGCGTGAGCAGGTGTCCGAGCCGCCGGGTTTGCCCCGCGTTGCAGTTGCCAAAGCGGCGATGGCGGAGGATTTCCAGGAGCGCCGGAACCAGGGCCGGCAAGATAGGACCTCGGGCGCCGGCCGCGCGCAGCGCTCTTATGAAGCGCACGGTGCCGATGGTCAAGGCCAGCACCACGAAGGCACCTACCGCAAAGAACATCGGCTCCAGCCGGTCCTTGGGAAACATCTGGGCGAAGACGAAGGGGCGCACCGCGAATTTGGAGATGGGCAGCAGAGCGATGGCGAGTAGCAGCAGCGCGGAGATGAAGAGCACGATCAGGCCGGTCTCCATGTCGCCGACCAGGCTGCCCATGAAGCGGGGAAAGGCCATACGCCGGATCGCGGCCATGCGCAACGCGTCCATCACCGCCGAGGGCCGCGCACCGCGCGGGCAGCGCGCGGTGCAGTCTGCGCAGTCGTGGCAGAGCCAGATGGCCGGGTCGCCCAGCAAACGGTCTTTCAGGCCCCACTGCGCCTCGAGCACCTGCTTGCGCGGAAAGGGCCGCGCTTCCGTCGAGAGCGAGCAGACCGAGGTGCAGGTTGCGCACTGAAAGCACTTCTTCAGCTCGCCGCCGCTGTTCGCGTTCACTTCGCGAACGAACTCAGGATCGGGTTGGAGCATCAGGGCGTCCGCCATGGCTAAAACCCCTTGTATGGGTTGGGGCCCAGTTCGCGGATTCGGGCGACGAAATCGTCGATCACCTGGGGAACGCGATCGCATTCGTCAATGGCTAACTGCACCAGCTCGATCCGTCCGGATTCGAGCTGCAGCCGTTCCAGGGTGTCTTTGACGTTTTCCAGGCGGCGGCTGGCCAGCTCGCTGCCGCGGATGAAGTGGCATTGGTAGTCATCGCCAAACTTGCAGCCCATCAGCATCACGCCGTCGATGCCCCGGGAGAGCGCATCGGCGATCCAGACAATGTTCATGGAGCCCAGGCAGCGCAAGGGAATCACGCGCACGCTGGCATCGTAGGTGCGGCGATTCATGCCCGCCTGATCGAGAGCGGGATAGGCATCGTTCTCGCAGGCGAAGATCAGGATGCGGGGCTTGTCCTCGGTCTCGTCCGGCACTTCGATGGCCTTGGTCATAGAGGCGATCATGTCCACCGAGTAGTTTTTGAACGAGATGATGCGCTCCGGACAGGCGCCCATGCAGATGCCGCAGCGGCGGCAGCGGTAGGGATTGAAGCGGGGCGTACCCTTCTCGTCTTCGTCGATCGCGCCGAAGGGGCACTCGACGGTGCAGCGCTTGCACTGCGTGCAGCGCTGCAAGGCAAAGATCGGATACGACAGATCGCCGGCGCGGGGATGAACGGCCTGCCCCTGGACCGCCATCTCCACGCACTGGATAGCCTTCATCATGGCGCCGCCGGCGTCTTCGGCGGCGAGCACGGAGTCCATGGGAGCGCGCACCGCCCCGGCCGCATAGATGCCGGTACGCTGGGTTTCGTAGGGGAAGCAGACGAAGTGAGAGTTCGGAAAGCCGTTCTGTAAAACCGGCAGATCCGGGCCCTGACGGTAGCCGAGATTCAGAATCTCGGTGTTCGCATGGCGTTCGAGAAGGCCGATGGTCTTCTGCGCCTCCGCAACCTGCGCCTCCGACTCCTTGCGCTCCAATTTCTTTTGTGCATCGCGCAATGTCTGAATAGCGTTGTTGTCCGCCGAGTTGGGCACCATGCCGGTGGCCAGCACCACCAGGTCGACGGCCAGGTTCAGCGGTTCGTCCTCGCCCAGAAGGCTTCCGCGCAAGGTGGCGACGATCTTGCCATCGCCGTTGCGTTCGAGCTTCTGGACCTCGCCCTTGAGAAAGAAGTTCAGCGGATGGCTCTGCAGCTTCTCGTAGTACCTCTCGTAGAAGCCGGGCGTAACCATGTCCCGGTAAACGATGAAGATCTGAACATCGGAGTGCTGCTCGCGGAAGTATTCGGCCTGTTTGAGTGCGGCCGTGCAGCAGACGGTGGAGCAGTAGCTCAGGTGGTTGGGATCGCGGGAGCCCGCGCAGAGCACGAACAGAACGCTGCGCACAGGCTTGCCATCGGAGGGACGTAGCATGACCCCGGCCGCCGCCGCCTTCTCCACCTGGACATTGGTCATCACATCGGGCAGATCGCAGCCCGGGAGGTCGAGCTTCGCCGGGTCGTATGGCTTCCATCCCGTCGCCATCACGATGGCGCCTGCACGAACCGTGGCTTGATTCTGTCCCTGGCGAAGTGCTACGTCGAACATGCCCGGCTGGCCGTCGATCCTGAGCACCTCCGCCGAACAGAAGACCGTGACCAGCGGATGAGACTTCAGTGCCTGAATCTTTTCGCCCAGTCCCGCGGTCTCCGCGCTGGTGTAGGGCGGGTGCACGGGAAAGACCCGCTTCAGGCCGCCAACAAAGCCGCCCAGCTCCGCCTCCTTTTCCACGAGGATCACTTCATATCCGGCGTTGGCGCCGTCGAGAGCGGCATGGATGCCGGCGACGCCACCACCCACCACAAGAACGGTGCGGGAGATGGCCTCCGCCAGCGGCTCGAGCGGCTCCATCTTTTCCGCCCTGGCGATGCCCATGCGCAGGCAATCTTCAGCCAGCATCTGTGTGTCTTCGTCCCGGGCGGCATGCGACCAGGCCACCTGCTCCCGCAGATTCACGCGCTCCACAAGCGAGGCGGGTCCAAAGTCGAAGGATGCGGTTTTCGCGCGCGGCGAGCAAGCCGCTACGACCACGGTGTTCACCGAGCCATCGGCGAGATCGCTGCGAATCTGCGTCAGCCCTTCTTCACCGCACAGGAACGAGTGCGTGCGGCAGATGGGGACCTTCCGCTCCCGGGTTGCTACCAGTGCCAGCCGGTCGAGGTCGAGCGCCTCCCCGAGGGAGCAGCCACTGCAGATGTACACGCCCAGTTGCTTATTCATGGCCGGCTCCATTGGTTCTGTTCCGCATCGCCTTCAGAGCTGCGCCGGTGGCATCGCGTATGGAAGCGGCCACTTCAGCGGGGCGCTTCACGCATCCGGATGCGTACACGCCCGGCGGGCCGCTGCTCACAAACCCGAATTCATCAATCAGGAGGTTGATCGGGAGTCCGCTGCTTTGCGGCACCATGCCCACGGCAAGCACCACCAGGTCGTACTCGCGGGTGCTCTTTCTGCCTTTGAGCACATCTTCGGCGGTAACCAGGAGGTTGCCAGTCTCTGTATCCTGCTCCACCTTGCCGGCTTTACCCTTGATCAGCTCAAGCTGGTTTGCCGCAACCGTCTTGGCCGCGAAGTCTTCCAGGTGCCCCGGAGTGCGAAGGTCGATATAGAACACAGTGATCGTGGCCTCGGGGTACTGCTCGCGGATGTAGGTAGCCTGTTTGAGCGAGGCCGTGCAGCAGACGCCGGAACAGTAGGGAAGGTGATTCCGGTCGCGCGATCCGGCGCATTGAACAAAGGCCACGCTGCGCGGCGGCTTGCCGTCGGAAGGACGCAGGATTCTGCCGCCGGTGGGCCCATCGGGCGCAGCCATGCGCTCCAGCATCACGTTGGTGACTACATGCGGGAACCTGCCGAAGCCCAGGTTGTCGATTTTGCCGGCATCGTAGGGCTCCCAGCCGGTGGCCAGGACGACGGAGGCTACGCGCAAGGTCTTCTTCGCGGGCCGCTGATCGAGGTCGATGGCGCCGAACTTGCACGCATCCGCGCAGAGACGGCAGCCCTGCGGGCATGCGCTCCGGTCGATCCGAAACTGAAGCGGGAAGGCCATCGGATAGGGGCGGTGAATCGCCTTCTTCTTGCCAATCCCGCAGTTGAACAGGTCTGGAACTTGGGTGGGACAGACCGCCGTGCATGCGCCGCAGAGGGTGCAGCTTTCTTTCACGAATCGCGGTGCGGTCCGGACCACGGCTTGGTAGTTGCCCGGCGATCCGCTCAGGCTTTCCAACTCGGCAAGCGTCAGAATCTCGATCTTCGGGTTGTTGTGCAGGCGGCGGGTATTGATCTCCAGACCGCAGGGCGGCGGGCAGAGCTTGGGAAAGTAACGATGGAAGGCGGCAACATGGCCGCCTAGATATGCCGATTTCTCAATCAGGACGACGGGATTGCCCGCTTCGGCAGCTTCGATTGCGCAGGTGAGCCCTGTGATCCCGCCGCCCACAACCAGGATGGGAGCGCGCTCTCGACTGCTGCTCTCAGGACTGGGCATATTCGCCACCAGGCTGTTCGGTAGGGGCGCTGATTCCCGAGGCGGGTTGTGAGGCGGAGGCCGGCTTTCGCAGGCGCATGGTCTTTTCGTGAAAGAGGCTGAAGGCCAGCCAATCAATCGCGAACTCCAGCAGTTCCTCGTCGTCTTCCGCGATGGCTTGTATGCGCGACTCCTCCACTTCGAAGAGCTCGAGAAAGCGGGACTCGAAGACAAAGCGGCGAAAGCGATCCAGATCGTAGAGAGCCGTCAGATACATGTCGAGCTTGGCGGCTGTCGTAGACTCCGGCGAATCCCACCCAGGGTGGGCGAGCAGCGCGAGAAACGGCCCCTGCATCTGGTCGAAGGCCTCGATCTCCTGCTCGGTGATCCACTCGCGGATGGAATGTTGGTCGGGTCCGCGATGTCCCTGGCAGATCGTTTCGGTCACCAGAAAATAGAACCGCTGCGCGGCAGCATCCGGTTCCTTTGGCTCCGCCATGCCCAGCGGATACATGCGGCAGGCCCAGGGCCGATGCGGATAGACGCTGCAACCGGCCTGGCCAACAAACGGGCACTGGCGCGTCTCTTCGGTCATGCGCAACAGCACCACCGGAACCTGTCTCTCCCGCGAGCGCGCCACCAGCGTGTGTTTTTCCAGAAATTCGGAAGAGTCCATGTGCAGGGCCTTCTTCAAGCGCAGCACATCGTAGGGCGAGAGCAGGATGGTGACGTCGGCGCAGCAGCGGTTGAAGCACTCCCGGTCGGGGCCGCAACGAAAGGTGAAGCGGGTGTCGAGGCCGAGCCGCGGCTGGTCTTCGAGAATCTGCTGCTGAATGGATTCAGGCATCTGCGTCCGCCTCCTCGGCGAGAATGTTGCTCTTCAATGCGTCGCGCGACCACACGGGAAGCGGACCGCTCTCGCCGCTTTGCGGCTCGAGCCGGTAACGGTAGCTGGCGGTCACGTTGAAGTGGCTCTTCATCCACTCCCAGCCGCGCAGGTAGTACGGACATTCGTCGTTGAAGCAGACCCACTGAAACTCGCCGTTCCAGGAGGTGACTTGGGGATTGGCCCAGCGCTGCATGGGCTTCTGGCAATGCGGGCAGCGGGTATCGGTGATTCGCGCCATGACCCTGGTCTCACGGAAGCTTGTGGTGAGGAGCCCCGGCCAATGCCTGAGCCCCTCACCGGGTTCCAGCCAAAGCTGGAACGCTACATCGGTTGCGCGCGCCGACAGCCTAGTCTGCTGCCACCGCGACCTTGGTCTCCTGGAAGACTGGGATGATCGGCCGGGTGAGCATCTCCCAGTTTCCAGACTTGGGATCGTAGCGGCAGTTGGCGAAGACGTGCCATTGCTTCTCGTCCAACTGCGGCGTATCGGTCCTCATGTAGTAGCCGGGCCAGCGCGTTTCCTGACGGAACAGCATGGTGCGGACGTGGGCTTCGGCCTGCCACATGCGGTGAACGTTCTCCCAGCACCGCATCAGCTCGTGCGTGCTCGAGGCCGCCAGCTTCTCCGCGTCTTCCTTGAGGAGGGCCAGCAGTTCCAAAGCCCGCTCCAACTGCGCCTTGTTGGTGCTGAATTGCGCAGTGACACCACCCGCGTACTCGTCCATGATCTTCTGCAACCGGAACATGAAGGAGCGCGGCTTGATGTAGTTGGGGTTGACGTCCTCATCGGTCGTCAGCTTCCGGTTCTGCTCAAAGGTCTCCAGCGGCTTGAGAACGTCCTGGACGATCTTGTCCACCTCCGCCTGGTCCATCTTCGGCAGCGCATTGTGCTCCACGATGAACTTGATGGCGGACTTGGCGGCGATTCTGCCCTCGGCGTGCGATCCCGAAGAGAACTTGTGGCTCGAAGCCCCGGAAGCGTCGCCCGCGCAGAACAGGCCCTGAACGGTCGACATGTTGGTGTAGCCCCAGAAGTACTGGGACCTGGTCTCGTCGGTCTGCAGATCCTCCGGACCGCTGAGCCACGCGCCGGAGGCACCGGAGTGCGAGCCGATGAAGTAAGGCTCGGCGGCGGCGATCTCCGAGCTCTTCTGCTCCGGCTGGACGTTGGAGCCGGCCCACAGAATCGCCTGTGAGATCGTCATGTCGAGGAAGTCTTCCCAGGCTTCCGATTCCAGTTCCTTCATCTTCTTCTGGTAGGCCTTGGGATCGTCCTTGTACTGCTCGGCGATCTTGCCCAGGGCTTCTTCGGTGCGCATGGAGATGGGTCCCTTGCCGTCGAGCACGTCCAACATGCCGAGATAGTTGCGCAGGTTGGCGGGCACGGGCTTAACGCGGCCGTACGGCCCCCACTTCTCCAGCTCCGGCCGGCGCTCCACCATGTAATCGCCGCCCATGGCGTTGGTGGCCCGCGACTTGAACAGCAGGAACCATGCGCCCACGGGACCGTACGCGTCCTTGAAGCGCACCGGGATGAAACGCACTTCCTGGCAGGTCATCTCGGCGCCGGCCTTGATGGTGAAGTAGGCGGACGAGCCGGAGTTCCACGGTGGATACCAGGCGCGCCCCATGCCTTCGCCCGAGCTCCGGGGCTTGAAGACGTGGACCGCTCCGCCCATGGCCGCCAGCGTGGCCTTGGAACGGAAGATGTAGACCTTGTTCTCGCGTACCGAGAAGCCTACGGCGCCGGCGCAGCGATCGCCGTCCATGATCGGCCCCACGATGAAGATGCGTTCGAAGATCTCTCCCACGCCGCTGCCCAGCAAGGCGTTCTTCGCGGCTTCCGCCACCACCACCTTGTAGGACTCCCCGTTGATCATCAGTTGCCAGCGGCCCTCGTGGACATACTTGCCGTTTTCGTCCTTCCAGATAGGCAGGCCCCATTTCTCGAAGAGGTGAACGGACGAGTCCACGTGGCGTGCGATGTTGGCGACCAGGTCCTCGCGGGTAACGCCCATCAGGTCGTTGCGCACGTAGTCCACATAGTCCTTGACACTGTTGGCGCCATCCTTCAGGCCCACGTATTGATTGATGGCCGAGAGGCCCATGGCCACGGCGCCGGAGCGATCCACGGCGGCCTTGTCGACCAGCGTCACCTTCAGGCCGTTCTGCTTGGCCCAGTGCGCAGCCTCCACCGCGGCGCCGCAGGCCGCCATGCCCCCGCCCAGAATCAGCAGATCGGTTTCAACGACGACGACTTCGGGATTAGGCATGAGCGCCTCCTTTGGTGTTCAGACTGAAGACCTCGGGGAGCCCCAGCGACGCAGGCTCGGTGAAGAGCGCCGCGTTGAAGAGATCGCCCTTCGACTCGAAGCCGCCATCCGGAACCGCGGTCCCTTCCGGGGTGGTGCGGATGGGGAACTTGAAGCGCTTCAGGGTCCCGTTTCTGAATTTCACAGTCCACATAATCGAGTCGGTGGACCGCAAGGGCGTGACAGACGCGCCCATGGGCACGAAGTCCGCGTAGCCGCGAACCTGAACCGCTTGCGTTGGGCAAATCTTCACGCAGTTGTAGCACTCCCAGCACATCGCCGGGTCGCGGTTATAGGCCTTCTGCGTGTTCTTGTCCAGGACCATCAGGTCGTTGGGACAGATATGCTGACACGCGGTGCGATCCAAAGCCTTGCAGCCATCGCACTTCTCCGGGTTAACGTAGCTCGGCACTGCTCACCTCCAACGCATCGGAATTGTCAAACCCACTTCTGGACTTCTGTGTCCGAGCCAGCGCCGAGCAAGAAAACATGCCTTCGCGTCGCCGCCTGCTCTCAGGGGTATTGGTTATGGGTGATGCAGGTTTGGTCATTGCACACCACTTTTCCGCAAGTTGAGCTCTCCAGATACCTGGAGCTAGTTGATGTGCAGTGTTTGGGAAGCGGATCACCGCAAGCTAAGTTTGCGGCTACCTCTGCCCAAGAACCCTGCATAGCGGACAGTTAGCCTGATTCCTGCGAAAGGCGAGAGCATGGATTCGCCTTCTGAAACCGTGCAGATTGTACGTTTGCTCAAAATGGCCCTCTGTGACTGCTGTCACGGCTGCAAGGGAAATCATCGTTCGGCCTAACAAGAAGGCCGTTACTTAGGGTGCAAAGAAAAGATCGACCGGAAATGCGCTCTTGTCATTCTAAGTTCATAAGATATGTCTATTTACCATGAAATAGCATGACGATAGGAGATATGCACTAGGTGATATAACGTACAAACTACTCACGCTGGGGCCGTGGTCGATAAGCAAGAATGTGATCGAGCCCACATGTGAGCCTGTGTGTTGCGGCATTGTAGTAACCGCGCAAAATATCTCCATCCCTGTGACCCCAAGCACATTCATTTGACCCGGTGCGGCTTATCGTGATCCCCCGAGCGCGTCCATTCACGCTGCTACTCAACGGAGGCAAACGATGATCATCGCCGTATACCTCTCCATGTACGCTGGGCTCCTTCTCTTCGTGGGGGGATGTATCTGGCGTATCCGTGAGTACGCGCGCCTCCCGTTTCACCTGCGATGGGAACTCTACCCCGTTCCCCACGAGGAGCCCAGCCGCGCAAAGCACGGCGGCTCGTACTTCGAATCGGGAGATTGGTGGCTCAGCTCGCAAACCATGCATTCTCGCGGCGATTGGATGGCCATGTTCCGGGAGATCTTCCTTCTCAGGGGTCTGTGGGAGTTCAATCGTTCTCTGTGGCTGCCATCCTTCCTGTTTCACTTTGGCCTGTATCTCGCGATTGCTGCTCTCGGATGCGGCCTGCTGGCGGGCTCAGCGGGTGCGGCGTTCGCCGGCGGAGCCCTCGCGCCATTGGCCATCCTGCTCGGCGCTGTCTGCCGCTGGACGGGTATGGCAGGAGCGGGCCTTGTACTGCTCGGCGCAGCCCTTCTGCTGGAGGAGCGCCTCGCCAATCCAGCCCTGAGGAACTATACGAAGATCGGCGACATCTTCAACCTGATCTTCTTTCTCGCAGCTTTCATTCTGCTTGGAACTGGCTTCTTCGTGCAGACAGCACCGGTCGATGCCGTTTTCCGTGGCGCTCTCCGTTTCGACCGCAGTCTTCATGTCGCGCCGGTAGCCGGCATGGGCGTGGTGCTGGCTTCGGCGCTAGCCGCATATATTCCCTTCACGCATATGTCGCACTTCATCGCCAAGTACTTCACCTGGCACAGCGTGCGCTGGGATGACCGCCGCAACGCCCGCGACGGAGCCCTGGAGAGCGAGGTCGCCGCATCGCTGCGCAAGCGGCCGACGTGGGCTGCCGCGCACATCGGAGCCGACGGACAACGATCCTGGGCGGAGATCGCTGCCATCAATCCGGCCGAAGAGGTGCGCAAATGAGCCAACCGATCAGCCTGCAGGACCTCTCGGAAACCGATCGCCAGCCGCTGGTCCATCTGGAGAATGAAGACCTGATGCCTCTTCCGGATCCGCTTGGAAGTCCGGCGGAAGACCATGCATGGACTCCTCTGTCTGCCCAGTGCGTGGAGCGCTTTGAATGCGCCCTCGACGACACCTGCGCGGTGAATGTTCCCCGCCCCAAAACTCCCGAGCAAGAGAAGGAGCTGGTGGCGCGTTTTCTTTCCGGTCTGGATAAGCTCTTTGACAAGGAGAACAACTGGACCTTTCTCCAGCCGCTGCTGCTGACCATGGAGCACTGCACGGGATGCCAGACGTGCGCCAAGTCCTGCCATATCTTCGAGGCCAGCGGTTTCAACGAACTGTACCGGCCCACCTATCGCTCCGAGGTGCTGCGGCGGCTGTATTTCAGGTACGTCAAGCATGGCGGTCTGCTGTCGGCCTGGCAGCACGGAAGCATTCATCTCAACTGGCCGCTGGTGGCGCGTCTGATTGAACTGTCGTATCGCTGCAACCTGTGCCGGCGCTGCGCCCAATCCTGCCCGATCGGCTGCGATAACGGCCTGGTTGCGCATGAGCTGCGGAAACTCTTCAGCCAGGAGATGGGCATCGCGCCGCGGGAGATTCACGAGCAGGGATCCATGCTTCAGCTCAAGGCGGGCTCGTCGACCGGCATGACCACGGAGATCGTGAAGGACAACGTTGCCTTCATCGACGAGGATATCAGCGAACGTACCGGCATCGAAGTTCGCACGCCCTGGGACGTGAAGGGCGCGGATGTTCTGCTGATTCATAATGCCGGCGAGATCATGGCCTGGCCGGAAAATCCGGGGGCCTTCGCCCTGATTCTCACCTTGGCCGGCGTGAACTGGACCATGTCATCCGAACTGGCCGGATACGACTCGATCAATTACGGCCTGTGGTACGACGACGCCCAGATGGCGCGGATGGCCTTGAAGCACGTGGAAGCAGCCAGGAAGCTGGGCGTGAAACAGATCGTTGTTGGAGAGTGCGGCCATGCCCACAAGGCCCTGTGCGTCACTGCTGACCGCCTGCTCACGGGCGACCTGAACATTCCCCGCACCAGTTGGTTGCCACTCGTGCGGGATATCGTCTTCAGCGGCAAGATCAAGTTCGATCCCTCGCGCAACGACTTTCCGGTTACGCTGCATGATCCGTGCAACATGGTTCGGCTGATGGGCGTCGTGGAGCCGCAGCGGGAGATCGTGCGCGCGCTGTGCCCGCAGTTCCGGGAGATGGAGCCGCATGGAGTAGAAAACTACTGCTGCGGAGGCGGCAGCGGATTCGCCATCATGAGCGGCAACAACTTCCCGGATTGGCGCTTCCATGTGGCCGGACGGAAGAAGATGGAGCAGGTGCTCCAAGCCTTCGCCGACTGCATCGGTCCGGAGACACCCAAGTATCTGTGCGCACCATGCAGTAACTGCAAAGGCCAACTGCGGGATATGCTGGCTTACTACGATCTTTGGGAGAAGAACCGGATCTTATACGGAGGTCTGGTTGAGCTGATCGTGAATGCTATGACCGAAGTGAAGCCGGGCTTCATTGAGTGGGAGTGGCGCTGAGAAAGCTCGGCGCGAGGGAGTCAACGGCTCTTTTGTGTTACGGCGGCAGGGCGCCTGGCGTCGGCTCGTAGGAATGCGCGAAACGCCTGTGGGGTTGCGATCTGCTGAAGCCGGCGGCGCCGTGTGGGTGAAGAGGGCTCCTGAGCCAGGATGGCGTGCCGCTGTTTGCCCAGATGCTCGACCCATCTGCCCCATTCACGGCCGAACTGGATTTCCAGCTCTCGCTTCAGCCTGGCGGCGAGGGAGGGACTGCGGCCTCCGGTCGAAATTGCAATCTGCAAAGGTCCCCGGCGCACTACGGCGGGAAAGAAGAAGCCGCAGTGCCGTGGATCATCCACGGCATTGCACAGGATTCCCTGTTCCGAGCAGGCGCGGAAGATGCGTTGATTGGTTCGCGTTGATCCCGTTGCCGCGATCACCAGAAACTTACCCTGGACATCCGCAGGAACAAAGCTGCGCTGATGCCACGTGATCTCTCCAGAACAGGCGCGCTCGGTGATTTCTCGCACAGCGCGCGGGCTCACAAGCTCAACGTGGGCTCCGCATTGGAGCAGCGAGGTGAG
>DAIDLI010000113.1 GCA_027449545.1 Acidobacteriaceae bacterium
GGAAGCTCCGCCAGCAGCATGCGGCATAGACGCAGAGACTCGAAGATCTCATCGAAGCGAACCTGTACCCGTGCGGCTACATCGCCGCCGTTTTGCACTGCGATCTGGGCGTCCAGGCGGTCGTACGGCGCCCACGGATGATCGGCGCGCAGATCGTTGGCAATGCCCGAGGCGCGCGCCGCCAGCCCCAGAGCCCCCAGCCGCACTGCCGTGTCTCGATCCAGCCGCCCGGTCTCGCGGAAGCGGTCCTGAACGCCCGCGTGCTCGTCGTAGATCGAGCGCAACTCGGCGGCGGCGAGTTCCAGATGCGCATAGAGCGCATACAGCCCATCGGCAGCCAGTCGCGGCAGATTCCCTGCAACTCCCCCGGGCACGACGAAATCCATCAAATAACGCGCGCCGAAGACCTCAGCATTCGCGCGCAGCAAATCCTCCTTGAGCCGCGAAAACTGCGTCAGGCCAAATGCGAATCCAGCATCGTTCCCGAGCGCGCCTAGATCACCAAGATGATTAGCCAGCCGCTCGTGCTCCAGCGCCAGAGCGCGCAAAGCCGCCGCGCGCGGCGGGCAGACGACGCCGGCAATAGACTCCAGCGCTGCGCTCCACGCCCACGAGAAGGCCACGGCCGAATCCCCGCTGAGCCGCGCCGCGAGTTTGTGACCGCTAGCCTGCGGCATTCCCTGAAACCGCCGCGCCACGCCTTTGTGGGTATAGCCCAGGCGCTCTTCCAGGCGAAGCACCTTCTCTCCCACCACCGAGAACCGGAAGCCGCCCGGCTCGATGATGCCGGCATGCACCGGCCCCACCGCGATCTCGTGAACGCCGTCGCCCTCGACTTCCACGTAGGCATAAGGCAGCGACTGCACTGGATGTGGAGCGTCTTCATCGAAGTCGCGCCGCAGCGGAAACGCATCCTCTGGCCATCCATTGTGACGCAGCCATCCTCGCCGGTCTGCCGCGGTGCTGGCGATGCCGAGCAGATCGTAAACAGCCCTTTCCATCCGCGCTGCCGCCGGGAACAGCTCGGCGAGGCTGGGATATATCGGATGGGTGCGGTCCTCTACGGCATGCTCAAGCACCACCAGACCCGCCGCGTGCAGCCATGCGGCGTAGATGCGGAAGCAGCCGTCACGGTCGCGGTCATCCGCGCCCCAGAGGGTCAACAGGCGAGCCCCAGACTCGTGGAGCGCCTTCGCGCTTGCCAGCCACTCCTCCGCGTTGGCCTGGATCCGCTCGGCGGGAAGATTGCCGGCGAGCAACGTTCGCGTCTGATCAAGTTTGGTCGTTGGCATAATCACCCGATCAGCCGCGCAGCGGCGTTGTAGCATGCGGCCAGCGCGGGTGGAATATAAAGTCCCAGCGCAAGCACCATGCCCAGATGAACGAACACGGGAGCCAGCGAGGGCGCGTGCTGGACCTTGGGGGCTGTGCCATCGCCAAAGACCATCGGCTGCACCTTGCTGAAAATGCCGGCGAAGGCGATCCCCAGCGTAAGCAGGAGAAACGGCGTTGCCCAGGGATGCTCTTGGATCGCCGTGGTCAGGATCAGGAACTCGCTGGCGAAGATGCCGAACGGCGGCATGCCCAGAATGGCAACCGAGCCGAGCATCAGGCCCCAGCCCAGCGCAGGCCGGCTGCTCGCCAGTCCACGGATACCGTCCATGCGCTGCGTGCCCGCGCTCTGCGAGGCGTGGCCGGCCGTGAAGAAGAGCGACGACTTGGTGAGCGAATGCACCGTCATGTGCAGCAGCGCCGCAAAGTTCGCAATGGGCCCGCCCAGACCGAAGGCAAAGGTGATGATGCCCATGTGTTCGATCGACGAGTAGGCGAACAGACGCTTGATGTCGCGCTGCCGCCACAGGAAGAGCGCCCCCAGTACAGCGGAAAACAGGCCAAAGACCATCAACATGCGCCCGGGCAGTGCAGCGCCGATCGAGCCCTCGACCAGCACCTTGCAGCGCAGCACCGCATAGAGCGCCACGTTGAGCAGAAGGCCGGAGAGAACGGCGGAGACCGGCGCCGGCCCTTCGGCATGCGCATCGGGCAGCCAGTTGTGCAGCGGCGCCAACCCCACCTTGGTTCCGTAGCCGATCAGCAGGAAGACAAAGGCCAGGCCCAGGACGCGCGGCTCAAGCTGCCCCCGGACGGCGTCAAGATGCGTCCAGAGCAGCGCCGTCATTCCCTGCTGGCCGAGAATGTGCTCGGCGGCAAAGTACAACAGAATGGTGCCGAACAATGCTTGCGCAATGCCCACGCCGCAGAGGATGAAGTACTTCCAGGAGGCTTCCAGGCTGGCCTTCGTGCGATACAGCGAGACCAGCAGGATCGTGGACAGCGTGGCGGCCTCCATGGCCACCCACAGCAACCCCATGTTGTTGGTGAGCAGAGCCAGAAGCATGGCTCCCATGAAGAGCTGGTACATGCTGTGGTAGAGGCGGAGGCGGCGTGCGTTCACGCGGCCATGTTGCGCCTCTACGCGCATGTAAGGCCGCGAGAAGACCGTCGTCGTGAAGCCCACAAAGGCCGTGAGAACGACCAGGAAAACATTGAAGGAGTCAAGATAAAACTGCTCCTGCCAAAGCAGCAGCGAACCGCTGCGGACCACCCGCAGCGCCAGAAGCGCGACCGCAAGCAGCGTTGCCAGGCTGAAGCCGATGTTCAATTCGGCCGCGTAGCGGCGCGCGCCCACGAAGGCCAGGACGAGTGTGCCCGCGAACGGAATCCCGAGGACCAGCAAGAGATCCACGTCAGTCCTCCCTCAGCTTTTCCAGGTGGTGCAGGTCGAGGCTGTCGAACTGCTCGCGAATCTGGAAGAAGAAGATTCCCAGGATGAAGACGGCCACCAGCATATCGAGCGCGATGCCGAGTTCGATCACCATGGGCATGCCATAGGTGGTGCTGGTGGCGGCAAAGAAAAGTCCGTTTTCCATGGCCAGAAATCCAATCACCTGGGTCATGGCCTTGCGCCGCGTGATCATCATCATGAACGAAAGCAGGATGACGGCGAGCGCGATGCCGATGGTGTGGCGGGTGATGGTGGTCGCCAGCATGCTGATGGGCTGCGCCAGGCCGAAGGCAAAGATCACCAGCACCAGCCCCACCAACATGGTCGCGGGGATGTTGACGAGCGGCTCGCTGTCCCATTGCGCGCCCAGGCGATGAATCAGGCGGTGCAGAATCCAGGGCAGCAGGATGACCTTCAGAATCAGCGTGAGCGCGGCGGAGTAGTAGAGCTCGCGCAGACCTTCGCCGTAAGCCACAAGGCAGGTGGACAGAAATAAAATGGCGCCCTGCCAGGCGTAGAGCGTGATGAGGCGCTGCGTGCGCCGCCGCGAGAGCATGGCAAACGAGATGAGAAGCAGCCCGGCGGCCAGCAGCCGGAGCAACTGCGCAATCAGATCGGCGTCATGCATGGATGTTGGCCCCCAGCAGAAGGTGAACCAGAAGCCCGAGCACAGCCAGCAGGAAGGCCATGGCCAGATACTCCGGTGCGCGGAAGATGCGCAGCTTGGCGGAAAGTGACTCGATGAGGGCCAGCGCGGCTCCGGCAAACGCCAGCTTCACCAGCAGCACCGCCGAGGCTAGAAGCAGCGCGCCGCCGCCGTCCGCGCCGTGCACCGCGATGCCCCAGGGAAGAAACAGCGCGAACCCGATGCAAGCGTAATTGAAGAGCTTGAGGTCCGCCGCCCATTCGATCAGCGCCAGGTGGCGCGCGGAGTACTCGAGCACCATCGCTTCGTGAATCATCGTGAGTTCGAGATGAGTGGCCGGATTGTCGATGGGGATGCGGGCATTCTCCGCCAGCAGCACCATGATGAAGGCGATCTCCGCGAAGATCACGCTCGGATCGATGAAAAATCGCCGCGTGGCGTTTGCGTCCACCAGGCTGGGCAATGCCGTGCTGCCGTAAAGCAGGAAGGCGTTGAAGAGCACCATCAGGAATGCCGGCTCGGCCAGGAAGCCGATCATCATCTCGCGGCGGGCGCCCAGCGAGCCGAATGCGGTTCCAATATCCATGGCCGCGAGAGCCATGAACACCCGCGCCGTGGCGAATAGCCCGATGAGCGCGATGGCGTCGGCTGCGCGCGCAAAGGGCAGGTCGGTGGCGACGGAGGGAATAATGGCTGCCGCCAGCACCATCGTCCCAAAGAGCACATAGGGCGCGGTGCGAAACAGCGGCGAGGCATCCGCAGCCAGCGCGGCGTCCTTGTGAAAGAGCTTGCGCAGCATGCGGTAAGGCTGGGTGAGCGGCGGCGCGGTGCGATTCTGCAGCCAGGCGCGGCATTGCGCGATCCAGCCCATGAACAGGGGAGCGATGGCCACCGCCAACACCACCTCGCCGAGCTGTCGAACTAGAGTCAGTGCGCTCATAAGACAAACACCAGCAGGGCCAGCAGCGTGAGGAAGCTGAAGAGCAGATAGACGGCAAGTCGTCCGCTCTGCACCACGCTGACCTCATCCGCCAGCCATTGCAGCGAGCGCGCTACCGGCAGATAAAGTGCGCGCCAAACACGGTCCTCAATCTGTATGCGGTAGCGCGGCTCGGCGTCGGTGGGGGAGGGCAGCGCGCGTTCCATGCGGAAGAAGGTGCCGAACATGTGGCGAATGGGCTGGCCGAATCCCTCGGCAGTGTCCTGCATGCGCGAGGTCTGCCAGGGATACCCGCAATCCCAGGCGGCGGTTCTGCGCACGCGCCCGTGCGCCAGCAGACGCACCACCACAAAAGTCACGGCGATGACCGCCACGATCCCGGCGAGAAAGATGAGGCCGCTGTAGGAAGCCTGCTGGGGCGCGATGGGAGCGATGCTCCAGAGGGACGTTACCGGCGCAATCGACTGGCCCAGCAACATGCCGGTGACGTCGCCCGCCGCGCGCAGTGCAAACTGGGGCAGGACGCCGATGGTCACGCATCCGGCTGCAAGCCACATCAGTCCGATCCGCTCCAGCCAGTTGGCGTCGTGCGCGTGGGTGAGCAGCGGCTCACGCGGCTGGCCGAGGAAGATCACGCCATAAAACTTCACCATCACGTAAGCGGCCAGGGCCACTGTGAGCGCCAGCGCCGCGGCCCCGAGCGGAATCAGCATGTTGATGAAGGCGTGCGGAATTTGCGGAGTAAAAAGGAACGATTGCAGCAGCAGCCACTCCGAGACAAATCCGTTCAACGGCGGCAGACCGGCGATGGCTAGCGTGCCCACCAGCGCCAGCGCCGCGACCCAGGGCATGGATCGGATGAGCCCGCCGAGCTTGCCAAGGCTGCGCTGCTTGGTCGCGTGCAGCACCGAGCCGGTGGCGAGAAACAGCAGGCTCTTGAAGAAGGAATGATTGAGGGCGTGAATCAGCGCGGCAGTCAGCGCCAGCGCCGCGAACAGGCGCAGGTTGCTGGCTTCGAATAGCAGCGCAAGCCCGATGCCTGCAAAGATGAGGCCGATATTCTCGATCGACGAGTAGGCCAGCAGGCGCTTCATGTCCGTCTGCACGGCGGCAAAGACGGCTCCAAACAGCGCCGAAAACAAACCCAACACGAGCACCACCACGCCCCACTGCCAGGACCGCGCATGCAGCAGGTCGAAGCTGACGCGCAGCATCGCGTAGATGGCGGTCTTCAGCATCAGGCCGCTCATCATGGCCGAGACCGGCGAGGGCGCGGCAGGATGCGCCTCGGGCAGCCACACGTGCATGGGGACCAGTCCCGCCTTCGCGCCAAAACCCAGCAGCGCAAACACAAAAGCTACCGTCGCCCATCCCGGAGAGAGGGTGTTGCCGCGCATTGCATCGAAGGTCAACTGCCAGTTGCCCGCGCTCATCGTGCCGAAGCTGAACAGGATGCACACTGCGCCCAGGTGCGCCATCAGCAGGTAGAGAAACCCGGCGCGGCGAATCTCCGGAATGCGATGCTGCGAGGTGACCAGGAAGTAGGAACTGAGCGCCATCGTCTCCCATGCCACCATGAACAGGTAGGCGTCATTCGCGAGAATCACCACGCCCATGCTGGCCAGAAACACGTGATATTGCAGTCCCAGTAGGCCCGGCGCGGTGCCTTCGCCGCTTCTGAAGTATCCGGCAGCAAAGGTGGAGATGCCGGCGCCCGCCAGGCCCAGCAGCAGAAGAAAGAAGCCGGAGAGCGGATCCAGACGCAGATGAAAGGGAAGATCGGGCAGCCCGATGGGGAGAATCAGGCTCTGCGCACCCTGCCCCGAGGCCAGAAAGATTCCGGCCAGCAATGCGATTCCCAGGCAGGTCACGGCGCCAATCGGAAACAACAGCCGGGCAACATAGCCCACGCTGCGGGGCCGCGCCAGGCCGGCGAATCCAAGGGCAGCCCATACCCCCAGGAGCAGCAGGATCGCGTTCAAATCGTTCCGGCTAACAACTGCGACGACAGCGGAGATCGAAGGAGCCACGGTCAAGCAAAGACCTCTGTTCCGGCCTGCGAGAGGTTCAGAGCCAATCGAATGGCCATGCGGCGGTCGCATGGCTGCGCAACCCGTCCGGATGGTTGTCGCCTGTTCACTTCTCGGACTCCGTAGGCGCGTGCGCCATCTCGCCCAACATCTCGTACGCTTCCTGCAGGTGGTTCTGGAAGTAGCGGCGCATCAGCGCCAGCACATCGTTCAGAATCGGGTCGCGGACCGAGTAGAAAACCTGGTTGCCAGCCTTGCGATTCACCACCAGTTGCTTGGAGCGCAGCACCGCAAGATGCTGCGAGATGTTCGCCTGCTCGATGCCGAGCTTTTCGCCCAGTTCACCGGTGGAGGCTTCTCCTGCGCCCAGCAGTTCGAGGATCGCGATCCGGGTTGGATGCGCGAGCGCCTGAAAGATTTCAGCTTTGAAGCGGCGGAGAGAATCCGGCATACAAAATTAGAATATTCGAAATTTCGAATGCTCTGTATCGCATTGCGGTTTCAGGCCACGTCGGCCTTAACCGTCCACCCAAAATTGACTCCTCTGCCGCCATGCGGTTGGATGGTAGATGTGCGCCCCCTGCAAGCACTTCCCATCGATGCGCTCATCCCGGAGGTCCTGGATTCGCTGCACCGGAATCCGACTCTTTTGATCGAGGCCGAGCCGGGCGCCGGCAAAACCACGCGCATTCCACCCGCCCTGTTGCGGGCGGTGAGCGGCGAGGTGCTGGTGCTGGAGCCGCGCCGGATCGCCGCGCGCATGGCTGCGCGGCGCGTGGCCTGGGAACTGGGTGAAGAACTCGGCGGGACGGTCGGCTACCAGGTGCGATTTGAGCGCGTGGCCGGGCCGCAGACCCGCCTGCACTTCCTCACGGAAGGCGTGCTCACCCGCCGCCTGCTCTCGGACCCTGAGTTGCGCGGAGTCGATGCCGTCGTGCTCGACGAGTTTCACGAGCGCCATCTCGATACTGACCTCGCGCTGGCCCTGCTCAAACGTCTGCAGCAGCGCCGGCCGGAGCTGCGCATCGTGGTGATGTCGGCCACCCTCGAAGCTGCGCCCGTCGCACAATTTCTTGACGGCTGCCCCGTGCTGCATTCCACGGGCAGGCTCTTCGATCTGTCGGTGGAGTTCACGCCCTACTCCCCGGCGCCGCTGCACGAGCAGGTGCGGGACGCGATCGAACAGGTGCTGCGTACCGACCAGTCCGGCGAGGTGCTGGTCTTTCTGCCGGGTGCGGCGGAGATTCGCCGTGCCGCGCGCGTGTGCGAACCCATCGCGCAGCAGTTCAAACGGGTCGTCCTGCCCCTGCATGGCGATCTGCCGCCCACTGAGCAGGATCGTGCAGTCGCGCCCGCCGCGCTGCCCAAGATCATTCTCTCCACCAACGTGGCCGAGAGCTCCATCACCATCGATGGCGTGAGAACGGTGATCGACAGCGGGCTGGCGCGCATGGCCACCTACTCTCCGTGGACGGGCCTGCCCACGCTGCACATCGGCCGCGTCAGCAAGGCCTCCGCACGCCAGCGTGCCGGACGCGCCGCCCGCACCGGCCCGGGAAGGGTGGTACGGCTGTACTCGCAGATGGATTTTCAGGGCCGCGCAGACTTCGAAGCGCCCGAGATCCTGCGCAGCGACCTGGCGCAGCTCTGCCTGGCACTGCGAGCCATGGGAATCGACGATCCGCGACGCATCGAGTGGCTGGATGCGCCTCCGGATGCCGCCGTGCAGAGCGCGGAGAAGCTGCTGGACCTTCTGATGAGCGGCGGCGCGGATGCGCGCGCGCTGATGCGGCTGCCTCTGCATCCGCGGCTGGCCCGCATCATCGGCGAGGCAACCGAACAAGGCGTCGCGCGGGCCGCTTGTGTAGCCGCTGCTCTGCTGGGCTCCGGAGAGCGCGTCGAGCAGAACGATATCCTCGAGGCTATCGATCGGCCGCTGAGCGATCCGGCGCAGCAGCAGCTTCGCCACCTCTTGCGGCTGGTCAAGCCCTCCGCACCGCAGAAGCATGACGACGACAGCTTGCTCCAGGCTCTGCTGATGGGCTTTCCCGACCGGGTGGCGCAGCGCAAGTCTGGCAACCAGGTAATGCTGGCGAACGGCACGACCGCCGAAGTCGTGGGGCAGCCCCCCGCGTTTGCGCTGCTCCTCGCGCTCGACGCCGAACATCGCTCGGAAAAGCAGCTACCCCAGGTGCGCCTGCTTGCGCGTGTGGAACCGGAGTGGCTGCTCGATCACTTCCCGCAGCACGTGCGCGAAGAGACCGCATTGGTCTGGAACCGGCAGGCCGAGCGCGTCGATCAGGTCAGCCGGCTGCTCTATCAGAGCGTGGTGCTGCAACAGTCCAGCGGCGCGCCAACCGATCCCGATACCGCCGGCGTCATGCTGGCGGAGAAGGCCCTGGAAGCCGGCATCGGGCAGTTCATCGACGAGGACCTGCTGGAGGACCTGCTGGGACGCCTGGAATTCGCGGGCATGGAGCCGCCGCAGATTGCGGACAGCTTTCGGGAGTTTTGCTGCGGCTACCGGAGTTTCGCGGAACTCAAGAGCGCGAGCAGTGGCTTTCTCGCCTGGCTGGAACAGCGCTTCGATGCGCGCCGCCTCAGCGAGCATGCGCCGCGGACACTCCGCCTCCAGGCCGGCCGTCAGGTAAAGATTCACTATGAGCGCGGCAAGACGCCGTGGATCGCCTCCCGGCTCCAGGATTTCTTCGGGATGGAGGAGTCGCCGCGCCTTGGGCCTGCGCGCACGCCGGTGGTGCTGCATCTGCTGGCTCCCAACCAGCGCCCGGTGCAGACCACGACCGACCTGGCGGGATTCTGGAAAAGACTCTATCCGGAGGTCCGCCGCGCGCTGATGCGCCGCTATCCTCGCCATTCCTGGCCTGAGGGCCATCGCAGCCTGCATAAATAGCCCCGTGCCTCTATGCTTGTTCCTGCTGCGCATGTACTGCTTCGGAGCCGCGCGCACCGTGGGCGATTCCCCGGGCAAAAGGAAGTCAATAGAGGCGATGGTCATCGCAGAAACTTAGGGCAAGGAGCTTGGACGCGTGAACCTTCAGGAACAATTCGGGCAGATCGACATTTACCTCTTCGATCAGATCTTGCGCGGAAATATCACGCCCGCGATGCGCGTGCTCGACTCCGGCTGCGGCTTCGGGCGCAATCTGGTGTACCTGCTCCGCGAAGGCGCCGAGGTCTTCGCCGTTGATGCGCACCCAGGCGCGATCGATCACGTGCGCAGCCTCGCCCGCTCGCTCGGCAATCCTTCCCCGGCGGAGAACTTCCAGGTTGCTCCCGTCGAGCAGATGCCGTTCCCCGATGCCTTCGCCGATGCCGTCATTTGCAGCGCCGTTCTGCACTTCGCTCGCGACCGTGCGCACTTCCTCGCCATGCTCGACGAGCTTTGGCGCGTGCTGCGCCCAGGCGGCCTGCTGTTCTGCCGCCTGGCCTCGCGCATTGGCATGGACTTCGAGCCGCTGCGGAACGATATCTACCGCGTGGGCAACTCCGAGTGGTTCCTCGTGGACGAGCCGATGTTGCTTGCTCTAGCGCGCGAACGCAGCGCCGAACTCGTGGATCCGCTCAAGACCACGATCGTGCAGGGCAGCCGCTGCATGACCACCTGGATACTGCGCAAGCCGGGCGACGCGATGGGGACTTCGCCGCTGTCGCTATGCTGAACTGCCAGCGGATAAGAAGCGCGGACTGATTGTCGACCTGGTCCACGGAATCGGCTGCGAAGCCTGCGCAGCGGAACTGCGCATCGAGAGTTCCAGCCGGATCAGCGGCGTACGACTGAATTCAATAGCTGGAATGTTGCTACCTCCCTGCGCACTGGTACGCGGACAGTCTCAGAATTTGTTGGCATTTTTCATCGCCGAGCCATTATGGTGAGGTGCTAAGGGCGATATACCCATCGTGAGGCAAAATGAAGATACAAAAACTGGCCTGCGTGGCTCTTCCGGCGATTTTCATGATGATTGCAGGGCCCCGGATCTCCTGGGCGCGCAGCATGGCGCACGCAAGGGTGAGTACGTCCAGACGTAGTGCTTCACGGTCTTCCAACACCGGGGGACAGGTGTTTTATGTTGCCACAAATGGCAACGACTCGTGGTCGGGGAAGCTGGCCGAGCCAAACCCGAGCCGCACTGACGGCCCCTTTCTCACCTTGCAGAGAGCGCAGAAGGCTGTCCGTGTTTTGAAATCCAGAGGCGGCCTCAACGGGCCTGTGACCGTATACATACGAGGCGGCGAATACGATGTGTCGAAGCCTCTGGTATTCGAGCCGGCGGATTCAGGCGCGCCTCAAGCTCCGATTACCTATGCAGCCTATCCTGGTGAGACTCCGGTGATCAGTGGCGGAAGAGAAATTTCCGGTTGGAAGCGAGTCAAAGATCGCAAGCTGCTGGCGCAGGCGGGTGGTGAGCTTTGGATGGCGCGCGTGCCGGAGGTCAAACAAGGAAAGTGGTATTTTCGCGAGCTGTTTATCAATGGCCGGCGAAGGCCGCGAGCGCGCACGCCCAATCAGGGCAGTTATTTCTATGTGGATGGAAAGATCAAGGTGGGGAAGCGGGGAACATTTAAGTTTCATTCGGGTGATATCAAGCCTGAATGGGCGGCGGAAGGAAACGTCGAGGTGGTAGCGCTGATGAGGTGGGCCGCAGTCAGGATGTATATCCGCAAGGTCGATGCGGCAACCCGGACGGTTACGCTCTCCGGAAATCCCACGGTATACCATCCTGAGATTGATGCGCGCTACTGGATTGAGAACACCATGGATGCGCTGAATGCTCCGGGAGAATGGTACCTGAACCGCCAGAGTGGCATTCTCTACTATCGTCCAGAGCCGGGCGAAGAGATGAACAACATCCGGGCCATCGCGCCGGTGCTGAAGCAGTTTGTCCTGTTTGAAGCTGGGAGAGGGGATAGCCCGGTCCACGATATTCGATTGAGCGGATTAAAGTTCAGCTATGCCGATTGGTCGATGAGTCCAACTGGCTATGCGGACATCCAGGCCGCTTACGATATTCCGGCGGCAGTGGCTGGAGTGGGCACTCGCTCGATCGAAATCAGAAAATGTGTGTTTTCACACCTGGGCGGTTATGCCGTGAGTTTTGGCGGAACCGAGGAGCAGACGGGGACACGCCTTGGATCCAGCGACAATCGGATCATCGGGAACGATATGGTTGATCTTGGCGGCGGAGGAGTGAAGATCGGCGACGGCATATTCCAGAACACCTATGAGCTTGGACCTGGAGGGACCAAGATCAACGCCCACATCGATCCAGATTCTCCGGTACAGGCGTCGGAGGACAACCTGATCTCCGACAATCATATCCACCATATTGGCCTGGTCTATCCGGGTGCGGTAGGAGTCTGGGTTGGACAAAGCAGCGATAACACCATCGCGCACAATGAAATCAACGATACCTACTACACCGGCATTTCCGTGGGCTGGACGTGGGGCCATGGATCCTCGGCGGCAAGGGGGAACAAGATCGAATTGAACAAGATTTATGACATTGGTCAGGGAATGCTCACCGACATGGGTTGCATTTATACCCTGGGGGTTCAACCCGGGACAGTGGAACGAAACAACATTTGCCACGACGTGAGCCGCTCCGTTTCGCTCCTCTACCCGTTAGGAGGGTGGGGGATCTATTTAGACGAGGGTAGCAGTGACATCCTGATAGAAGACAACATAGTGTATCGAACCGAGGACCCATGCTTCATGCTTCACACCGCGGCGAACGATGATATTGTCCGGAACAATGTCTTCGCATACGGCAAACACGACCAGATCCAGCTCGCAGTTAGCGACCCGCATTTAAGGTTCACTTTTGAGCACAACATCGTCTATTGGAATTCGGGAGAGGTTTTCCGCGCAGCGTTGCCGGAGAACGAATTTCACTTCGATCACAATCTCTACTATCGGACGGATGGTCAGCCCATCCGCTTCGGTCAATGGACCTTAGCTAAATGGCAGGCACGCGGGCAGGATCTGCACTCGCTCATTGCGGATCCGCTATTTGTTGACCCCGCCAAGGGGGATTTTTCCTTCAAGCCCGGGTCGCCGGCGGTCAAAATTGGATTCAAGCCGATCGATGTGAGCGGCGTGGGGCCGCGGTAATGGGTTGTGAATAGTTGGGTTCGCGCTCAGGGGAAGAATTAGATCGGGCGAGATTTATGGCTTCCCACCCTTGTGCGATGAGTCCTTCTTTCTCGAAGGATTCTCAGAGGACGCCGCTGGAAATGAAGGAGAGCCGAAATGTATTCCGAGATCAGGAAGATTGCTGCCGCATGTGCGTTTGTCATCCTGGGAATGGGAGTGGCGCAAGGGCAGGAGAAAGCCGATCCTCTCCAACTGGGTTTCGCGAACCCGCCGGCAAGCGCTCGGCCTCAGGTTTGGTGGCACTGGATGAACAGCAATGTCAGCAAACCAGGAATCCGATTCGATCTGGAGTGGATGCGCCAGGTTGGAATTGGCGGTTTTCAATTATTCGAAGAGGATTTAGACACTCCCCAGGTAGTTAAGAATCGCGCGGTGTTCATGACCCCGCGCTGGCAAGCTGATGTTAAGTACGCAACCACGCTGGCAGAGCAGTTGGGACTGCAGGAGTCCATCGCTGGAACTGAAGGCTGGAGCCAAACGGGCGGTCCATGGGTCTCTGCTTCCGACGGTATGAAGAAGTACGTATGGAGCAAGACCGTGATTGAAGGTGGCCGGCCCTTCCACGGCAAGCTGCCTCACCCCCCCGAGAACACCGGTGCTTTCCAGGGGATGGGCATTCGGGATGTTCTCAGCCCCCCTGCGGGAGCCAAGCCTATTCCACAATTTTATGCAGATTCCGTGGTCGTCGCCTATCGCCAACCGCAAACCGACGTCTCGGTGGAATCGTTCCATCCCACCATTACCGCCAGCGGCGGCTCACCCGATATAGCAATGCTGAGCGATGGCGATCTTTCCAAGGCAACCGGAATTCCCAATCCGCCCGAGGGAGGGAAAGTGTGGATTCAATACGCGTTCGCCGAGCCGGTTACCATTCGCGCCGTGACGCTGGCGATGGACGAGCCCATCGGCCTGCGTGGAATGCTCTTTCGAACCCCGGAGAGACAGCTTGAAGCAAGCGATGATGGCCAGGCGTGGCGCACTGTTGCCGCCCTTCAATCCTGCGTAGCTCCTGAAATCACCGTCTCATTCCCGCCCATCAAAGCAAGATACTTTCGCGTCGTCTTCGGCCACGAGTCCCCATGGAGGTATCCCCCATGGTTGGTAAGCATCTACTCCAAGTTATTTGGCATGGATTTCTCTACCCCGCAGAAGGAATATAGAATCGCCGAGCTCGTGCTGCATCCAGGCGCGCGGGTCAATCATTTCGAAGAGAAAGCCGCCTTTGTACCTGCGCCTGATCTCTACGCCTATCCCACGTCGCCCGCGGGCGCACAGGATATCGTGGAGAAATCCGATGTTATAGACCTCACCTCCAAGATGCGTCCGGACGGGACGCTTAACTGGACTCCGCCGCCCGGAAAGTGGGTTGTGCTGCGCTTTGGTTACAGCCTGCTTGGCATCACCAACCACCCCGCTGCAGCGGAAGCTACGGGGCTAGAGGTCGACAAGCTCGATGGCCAGGACGTCCGCAAGTACATGGAGAGCTATCTCGCTATTTATAAGAATGCTGTCGGAGCCAGCAATATGGGGAGGCGCGGCATCCGCAATGTCACCAATGATAGCTGGGAAGCCGGCTCGCAAAACTGGACCGAGGACATGATTGCCGATTTCAAACGGCTGCGGGGGTACGATCCTATTCCCTGGATGCCGGTTTTGACTGGCGAGATCGTCGGGAGCGCACCTGAAAGCGATCGCTTCCTCTGGGACTTCCGCCAAACCATTGGCGATCTGATCGCCAAAGAGCATTATGGTACCCTCCGCCAGGTCCTCGATCAGTGGCATATGGGCCATTCCTGTGAATCCCACGAAAGTGGACGCGCCTTTGTCGGCGACGGCATGGAGGTGAAGAAGTTTTGCGATTTTCCGATGTCGGCCATGTGGACGCAGGCTCCCGGCGTCAATCACATCGATTACGACCACAACGCGGATGATCGCGAGGCCGCATCGGTGGCCCACATCTATGGAAAGAAGTTTGTCGCTGCCGAATCTCTCACGTCGTCTGCTGCGCCTTGGGCCTGGTCGCCGACGACGCTTAAACCAACCATCGATCAGGAACTCGTCAACGGAATCAACCGCGTCGTGATTCAGGCCTCCACACATCAACCGTTGCTGCGGGATGCGCCCGGCTTAACCCTTGGTCCCTATGGCCTATGGTTTGACAGAAATGAGACCTGGGCCGCGCAAGCGAGTCCGTGGCTAGCCTACATCGCGCGCAGCAGTTATATGTTGCAGCAAGGACGTTTCAGTGCAGATGTGCTTTATTTCTATGGCGAAGATTCCAACCTTACCGCTCTCTATCAGCACAAATCGCCCAACTTACCGCCAGGCTACGGCTTTGATTATGTGAACGCGGACGCTCTAATCCACGTGTTGAAGGTAGACGCCAAAGGCCGGATTACGACGCCGGGCGGGGTGACGTACCGCATCCTGGGCCTGGCGTCGAACAGCAGACACATGTCGTTGCCGGTGCTGCGCGCCATCCATCGGCTGGTCATGGAGGGCGCGGTGGTGGCAGGCCCCAAACCCGATGATGACCCCAGCCTCGCTGACAGCCAGAGCGAATTCCACACGCTGGTGAACGAGATGTTTGGTAACGGCACTGGTGTGCGCCAGTTGGGAAAGGGCAAGCTCTATGCCGGCGCAACTGTGGCGGAAGCTCTCACCGCAATGGACGTGCCTCCAGATTTTACTTTTCTCTCTAAGTCCGGAGGTAAGGCGGATCTGAAGTTTGTCCATCGCAAGCTGACGGACGGCGATTTGTATTTTGTCGATAATCGCAGCAACGCCCCTGCGAGCCTGGATGCGACCTTTCGGGTTACCGGCTATGCGCCCCAACTGTGGTACGCCGAAACCGGAAGATCCGAGCCAGTCTCCTATGCGGTTTCTGACGGCCTCACCACGGTTCCGCTCGAGATGAACGCCTGGGGCACCGTATTTGTCGTCTTCCGCACACGGACCAGCAAGACATCCCTCACGATTCCGTCATCGACAACCACAACTCTGGAGACAGTCGAAGGGCCGTGGACGGTAGCATTTCAGCCACACCGAGGCGCCCCGGTCTCCATCACAATGGATCAACTGTCCGACTGGAGTAAGAGCAAGGATCTGGGGGTGAAGTACTTTTCGGGTGTGGGGACATATACGAAAACCATCCAGGCGCCACCTGAATGGTTTCGGCGGGCCGCGCATATATGGATCGATCTTGGGAATGTGAAAAATCTTGCCGTTGTGCGGGTGAACGGTAAGAACTTAGGGCAGGTTTGGCATCCACCCTATCGCATTGACGCGACTGCGGCTCTCAAACCGGGTGCGAACCAGATCGTAATTCAAGTGACAAATGCCTGGGTGAATCGCATCATCGGCGATCAACAGCCAGGGGCGGAAAAGAAATATACCTTCCCCGATGTCGCTGCTTACAAGGCGAGTTCACCGCTTCTGCCTTCAGGGCTGCTCGGTCCCGTGAAACTGTATTCGGTCAGACCCGAAAATAGTGCGTCGACGCGCCCACAGTCCGCCCGCTCACGGCCGCCTGCGGTGGATTCAAAACCTCCAAGAGAATTGGGTTTATTGAAGTAAGTGGAATGAGATCAATGAGACGGGAAGGTATATGGCGGAGAGGGAGGGATTCGAACCCCCGATAGCCTTACGACTATGCCTGATTTCGAGTCAGGTGCATTCAACCGGGCTCTGCCACCTCTCCGTGCCTATGACGCGCGCCAGAATGGCGCGTCCTCTAGGAAGACCGTAATTGCCCGGCGGTCCTTTTTGAGTGTACCGGGAACCGCCGCGGGGCTGCAATGGCCGGTCCTCCCGATAGACCTTCGCAGGCCTGCCACGGCGCACCATCCTGCCGAAATTGCGACCAACCGCATTGGGCCGCATCCAAGGCGCAGCGGGAACTCAACCCTCATCACCCTTATTCCAAAATCAAGGAGAACCGACGTGAGCGAAATATCCGCCGATCAAGCCCACCTGTTTGTCCACGATGTGCTCCTGGGAATGCTCCGCAACGAAGGCCGCATTACCAGGACGGTGATCGCGGCTGTTCCCAATACCCGTCTCGATGACCGGCCCGACTCCTTTGCCATGACCGCCAACGACCTGCTGCGCCACATCGCTTCCGCCGACCTCCTCTTTCTGCGCACGGTCATCGACGGTGTATTCGCGCCCGGCAGCGTTAAAATCCCAGACGGCGTCGACTCGCCGGAGGCAGTCGCGGGCTGGTACGCGGAAGAGCACGCCAGGAGCCTCGAGGCGATCGGCGCCCTTAGCGGCGAGCAGTTGATCCGCCGGGTCGATTTTCGCGGCATGTTCGAGCGCCCGGCCTTCTTCTTTCTCCAGATCGGCCTCTCCCACACCATTCACCATCGCGGCCAGCTCTCCACCTATCTGCGCCCGATGGGCGGCAAAGTGCCGGCAGTTTACGGAGAGAGCTACGACTCCAAGGAAGCCAGGAAGGCCGCACAACCCGGGGCCTGAGGGCTCCGCGTCCTGCGGCGCTGGCAAATGCAGCAAAAACGGGTTTCGCGTTGAGGCATCCTGCTGCCGCGCGAAACCCGCTTCTGAATCCAGGGATGACCCGGCGAGTTACATCTCCTTCACGCCCTCGACGAAGGCCTTGAGCTTGCGGCTGCGCGAGGGATGACGTAGCTTGCGCAGCGCCTTGGCTTCGATCTGGCGGATTCTTTCTCTGGTGACCTGGAAGGATTGCCCGACCTCTTCCAGCGTGTGCTCGGAGCCGTCTTCCAGACCGAACCGCATCTTGATCACGCGCTCCTCGCGTGGCGTGAGCGTGCGCAGCACCTGCGAGGTGTACTCCTTCAGGTTCACGCTGATCACCGCCTCGCTGGGCGAAACCGCCTGGCGATCTTCGATGAAGTCGCCCAGGTGCGAATCTTCCTCTTCGCCGATCGGTGTCTCCAGCGAGATGGGCTCCTGCGCAATCTTGAGCACCTTGCGCACCTTGGCCACCGGGATGTCCATGCGCCGCGCGATCTCTTCGCTCGAAGGCTCGCGGCCCAGCTCCTGCACTAGCTGCCGGCTGGTGCGGATGAGCTTGTTGATGGTCTCGATCATATGCACCGGAATGCGGATCGTGCGCGCCTGGTCGGCAATGGCGCGGGTAATCGCCTGGCGGATCCACCAGGTCGCGTAGGTCGAGAACTTGTAGCCGCGCCGGTACTCGAACTTGTCCACCGCCTTCATCAGGCCGATGTTGCCCTCCTGGATCAGGTCCAGGAACTGCAGGCCGCGGTTCGTGTACTTCTTGGCGATCGAAACCACCAGGCGCAGGTTGGCCTCGATCAGCTCGCGCTTGGCCTGCTCGGCGTCCATGTCGCCCTGGATCATCTCGCGCTGGGTGCGCTTCAGCTCGGCGATCGAAACCCCGGCGTCGCCCTCCAGCTTTTCCAGATCCACGCGGCAGTTCTTCTGCTGGCGACGGTACTCCTTCTTCAGCTCCTCGCTCTTCGAGGCGTCGTACTTCTGATCCAGCGAACGGATCTGCCGCTCCAGCGTGCGCATGGTGTCGACCGTCTTATTGACCTTGTCGAGCAGCCGCTTGCGCTCCAGCGGCGTGTACTTCAGCTCGCGAACGATGCGCGAGATGTACACCTTCTCGCGCGCGATCAGCCAGCGCGTCTTGCGCTGTTCGCGCACCTTGGCTTTGGGCGCGTTGGCGGCCAGCGGCGTAAGCTTCTCTTCAAGCTGCGCGATCTTCTTCTGGTGCTTCATGAGCAGGTCGACGCGCGATACGGTCGCCTTCACGCGCGCCACCACCACGTCTTCCGTCAGCTCTTCTTCGTCGAAGACCACCACTTCCTTGACGTTCCGCACCCCGCGCTTCAGGTCCTCGCCCAGCGCCGAGATCTCGCGGATCACAATCGGCGAACGCGAGATGGCCTTGAGCACGCGCAGTTGTCCGCGCTCGATGCGCTTAGCGATCTCCACTTCGCCCTCGCGCGTGAGCAGTGGCACCGTGCCCATCTCGCGCAGGTACATGCGCACCGGGTCGTTGGTCTTCTCGAGCGTGCCAGGCGTCAGGTCGAGCTCGACGTCCTCGCCTTCCTCCAGCTCGAATTCCTTCTCCCCGGCGAACTTGGGACTGTCCAGCAGGTCGATGCCCTGGCCGCTGATGGTCGTCATCAGGTCGTCCAGGTCGTCGGCGGACCCGATCTCATCCGGCAGCATGTCATTCACATCGCCGTAGGTGAGATAGCCCTTTTCCTTCCCCGTCTCGATGAGGTTGTCAATATCGTGTTCGAATTTGTCGTCAATCGCCAAAGTCGTCCTGCTCTCCTGGTCTGCGGCCGGCGAATCGGCCGGAGCCTAGTTGTGTTCTGGCGCGGTGCGCCCGCCTGCCCCCCTTGCGGACAGGTTCATTCGATGCCGCGCTCCTTGAAGAAGCCGTACATCCCTTGCCGCCGCACATCAATTCGCCGCCCCCGGTACCAGGGGTGGCAAATTTTTTTTGCGGCCCGCGCGAGCCCAGCTACAACTCTCCCGCAGGCACAGCGGCCTGATTTTTGCTCGGAACAGGATGGTGGCGCTTCAGGAATCTCCTGCGTCAGCCCGCGAGCCGCAGCTCATAGGTGGGGCAAAGGGGCGCACATCCCATAGAGATCAACAGATTACCACAAACCCGCAGTCTCATCCAGCATCGGTTCAAGCGCCTGGCCGGATGAGCCCGGCTGCCGAGCTCGCCGGACCTGCGCTGATCCCTGCCTTTTTAGACGTGAAAACAAGGATTTGGACGCAAATCTGGAAGGCCCAGGGCAAATTTGGGGGCGCCGCCGCCCGTAGCGCCGACCACCAGGTCGGCTGTCGTGGTGGGCCTCCCGGCCCACACCCCAAACCCGCGTTCCGCAGCAAGAGAAATGCCCGGTCCCGCACTTCTGGGCCTTCATTTGAGTCTGAGCCCACATCAATTCCCGGCCGCTGCGGGAGAGAGATTTATCCCCCCGCTCCACTCTGCGCTCGATGCATCTCCCGCAGCGCCCGGTCGAGCTGCATCTTCTGCTGGGCCAACTGTGCCAATTCGGTGTAGTCGCCGCGCCGCTCGGCCTCCGCAATCCGGGCTCGCAACTCCCGCTGCCGGTGCTCGATCATGCGCTCTTCCACCTCCTGAACGGCGCTGCGCACTTCAGGTTCCGCGGGCGGGCGGGTCTCGTGCAGCAGGGCCTCGGCCAGCAGCGCCCGCTGGTCCTGCTCCGGGACGGCATCCATCGGATCGCCAGCCCCTCGCGCGGCCAACGCGCGCAAAGCTCCGGCTGAGGCGAGATGCTCAAAACACTCCGGCTGCGCCTGTACCGCCTGGGCTGCCAGCCGCCGCGCCTCCTCAAAATCTGGATCGGTGATGGCGAGTGCTCGCAGCAGCACCCGCTCCACCTCAGTGAGCAACGTCGCTCGCGTCTCCACGCGCTCCCGGCGCTTCAGCGCCGCCTGCCGAAGTTCCTCGCGCAGCACTGCCGAGTCGATGCCCAGCTTCTGCGCCGCGTCCATCGCAAACTGGTCCCGCGCCAGCTTCTCCGGAATCTGCCGGATATGCGGCAGCAGGTAGTTCATGGCCTTCACCTTCTGCTCGGCGCTCGCTCCGGGAAAAAGCTGCCGCGCCCGCTCGATCAGGTAATCGGACTGCCGGCGCGCGACGCGGATCGCGTTCCGGTAGGCGTCCGCGCCCCGCTCCCGGATATAGCGGTCCGGATCCAGCCCGTCCTCCAGTGTCACAATCTTGATGGCAAAGCCTTCTTCCGTGAGCAGGGAGATCGATTTCTCCGCGGCGTTCGCCCCCGCGGCATCGGGATCGAAGTTCACCGCAACCTGCGAGGTGTGCCGCCGCAGCAGCCCCACCTGCTGCTCCGTGAAGGCCGTTCCGCTGGTAGCGATCACGTTCTGAAAGCCGCGTAGATAGACGCTGATGCAGTCCATCTGCCCTTCCACCAGCAGGGCAAATTCAAACTGCCGGATCGCCGTCTTCGCCTTGTCCAGGTTGAACAGCACGTTGCCCTTGGAGTAGAGTGGCGTCTCCGGCGAGTTCAGGTACTTGGGACCGGCCTTCTCGCCGGTTTCGAGAGTCCGCGCCGTAAACGCGATCACCCGCCCGCTCTCGTTGCAGATCGGGAACATCACCCGCTTGCGGAATCGGTCGTAGAGCGGCCCGAAACTGCCGTCGCCCTGCTCCTTCGAGCTGAACAGCCCGCTCTGCCGCAGCGTCTCCGTGTCCGCCATTGGGCTCAGGTAGTCGCGCAGCGCGTGAAAGCTGTCCGGCGAATAGCCCACGCGGAAGGTCTTGATCCCGTTTGCGTCCAGGCCCCGGCCGGCCAGATATTCACGGGCCAGCGCTCCCTCGGGTCCGCGCAGTTGCTCCTCAAACCAGGCCGCCGCCGCTTCGTGCAGGTCCAGCAGCTTGCCCCGCAGCCGCGCTTCGGCCGCCTGCTCGGGCGAGGAGAACTCTCGCTTGGGCAGCGGAATCCCCGCCTTCTGCGCCACCATCCGCACCGCTTCCGGGAAAGAGACGTTCTCGATCTTGCCAACGAAGGAAAACACATCCCCCGAGACCCCGCACCCGAAGCAGTGGTAGAACTGCCGCACGGCGTGCACGGAAAACGAGGGGCTCTTTTCCTTGTGGAAGGGGCACAGGCCGGTGAAGTTCTGCGCTCCGGCCTTGCGCAGCCGGATGTAGCCCTCGATCACCTTCACGATGTCGACCTGCTGCTTCACGGTTTGGGCAAAATCGCTCATCGGCGCGCTGTGCTCAGGATAATCCGGCCCCCGGATATCCCCTACAACCCAGGTGTGGGAAATCCGGACACTTCCGGCCCTTGATTTCCCCACCAACCCCGTGCACAATGTGTTTATCAGCCTGAATCCATCCTGATGTTCTCCAGCACTGCAGGTTCTTTCCCGGACAGTCGATAAGTCTCCTGTCCAGCCTGTGCCTGATGCCTGGTTCTGGTGTGGTCTCCCGAACCGATCCAATCCTTTGGAGCGGGGCCTCCAGGTCTGTGTATCTCCGAGGGCTTGCCTCGAAGTGAAGGTGTCGGAATGCGCTTGGCGCAGCAAGGGAGAATAGGCTTCACCAGCGCGCTTCTGCTGGCGCAGATCAGCGTTGCCACCGCGCTGGCCGCGCAGGCCCCAGCCCGCCTCATCTCCACGGCCGTCGATGCGTCCCGCGTGCAGGTGCTCGCCCATCACCATCCCTTGTGGGCCAATCCGGCCAACGACCTCGGGCCGCTGCCGCCGGCTCAGCAGATCGAATCGCTGACCCTGGTCCTCAATCGACCCGCCGCGCAACAGGCGGCCTTCGAGCAGTTCCTGGCCGGGCAGCAGAATCCCGCCTCGCCCGACTACCACCACTGGCTCACCCCTTCCGAAGTCGGGCAGCGTTTCGGTCCCTCCAACGCCGACATCGCCACCCTCACCGGCTGGTTGCAGTCGCAGGGCCTGCACGTGAACTGGGTAGCGCCCAGCAAGGCGTTCATCGGATTCGGGGGCGCCGCGGCCGATGTCAGTCGCGCCTTCGGAACCTCCCTCCATCTCTACCGCGTGAACGGCGTCCAGCGGATGTCGGTCGCCTCCAACCCCACCATTCCCGCCGCTGTGGCTCCGGCGATCCGCGCCGTGCAGGGGCTCTACTCCATCGCCGAGCAGCCGCAGCATCTTGCCTCGACGAAGCGCATGGACGCGCCCGACCTCACCACGACCAGCGGCGCTCACTTCATCAGCCCCGGCGACTTTGCTGCCATCTATGACCTGCCCAACGGCCTGACCGGCGCCGGACAGACCATCGGCATCGTCGGCCGTGCCCGCGTCGACTCCGCCGACCTCGACAACTTCAAGAGCGTCCTGGGCGTGAACTTCGCCAATCCCACCGTCGTCGTGCCCACCGCCTTTGGGGGCGCCGATCCCGGTCCGGCTTATACCTCGCCGCCGCCTTCGAATGTCTCGGTTGCCGATCAGGGAGAGGCTACGCTCGATGTCCTGCGCGCCGCCTCCACGGCCCCAGGAGCCAACCTGCTGCTGGTCGTCGCCACCGCCGACAGCGGCGGCATCGAAGCCGATGCGCAATACCTGGTGAATACCACCCCGGTTCCCGCCCACGTCCTCAACATCAGCTTCGGCGACTGTGAGCTGGATGCCGGCCCCTCCGGCGTGAGCTTCTGGAACACCCTCTTTCAGCAGGCTGCCGCCGAAGGTATCTCCACCTTTGTCTCCTCCGGCGACTCCGGCGCAGCCGGATGCGACGATGGCTTCACCACGCCGCCTGCCGTCACCCAGGCGGACAGTCCCAATTACATCTGCGCCTCTCCCTACGCCACCTGCGTCGGCGGAACCCAGTTCAACGACCCCAACAGCAACCTCTACTGGGGCGGCAACGCGGGTCTGCTTGGCCCCACGGCCACCGGCTATATCCCCGAGGGCGGGTGGAACGAGTCCTGGAACGGCTCAACCGCAATCGTCGCCGCCACCGGAGGAGGCGTCAGTCAGTACGTTGCTACGCCTGCCTGGCAGAAGGGCGTTGCCGGTGTGCCGGCCGCCGGCACCGGACGCTACACGCCCGACCTGTCGTTCTCGGCAGCGCAGCACGACGGCTACTTTGCCTGCTTTGCCGCCGGCGGCGGAAACTGCGTGAGCACCGCTACCGGCCTTACCTTCACCATCTTCTCTGGGACCTCGGCGGCCGCTCCCGCCATGGCCGCGGTTGCCGCGCTTCTCGACCAGAGCCTCGGTGGGCCCCAGGGCAATCTCAACCCCGGCATCTATCAGATGTCGCGCAGCGCCCCGACCGCCTTCCACGATGTCACCCTCACCTCCAGCGGTGTCAGCTCGTGCAGCGCCAGCCTGCCCAGCATGTGCAACAACAGCATTGCCGGGCCGAGCGGGCTCAGCGGCGTGCAGGCCGGTTACCTGGTGGGCGACGGTTACGATGAGGTCACCGGACTCGGCTCCCTCGATGCAGCCAAGCTCGTGGCCGCCTGGGACACGGCAACCAGCATCTTTACCCCCACCGTCAGCGTCAGCTCGCGCACCGCCCCGGTCAATCAGGACATCTGGATCGGCATCAATGTCACCGGCGGCCCTTACTCGAATGTGCCCACCGGGAGCGTCGTGCTCACCGCCGGCAGCTACACCTCGGCCGCTACCCCGCTGCTGAACGGCTTTGTCTATGTGGTGATCCCGGCAGGCAAGCTGGCTATGGCGACCTATCCGGTTTCGGTCAGCTACACGCCCGATCCCGCCAGCGCCACTCTCTATAACGCGGCCTCCGGAGCCGCACAGCTCACGGTCTCGGCTCCCCAGTACATCCAGCCGGCCATCGTCCTCTCGCCGTCCCCCACCGTCATCACCAGCACCCAGGCGGTCACGCTCGCCGTAAGCCTGCGCGGCGCCTCCGGCAATCCGGCCCCCACCGGCACCGTCAGCGCGGTTAGCGGCAGCTACGCCAGTGGCCCTCTGCCTCTGACGCCGGCTTCCGGCTCGGTATCCGACGCGGAGGCGGTCCTTCTGATTCCCGCCGGCGCTCTCCCGCCTGGCAACGACGCGGTGACCGTCACCTACACCCCCGATGCGGCCGCGACCACACTCTACCTGGGTGTGGCCGCATCGACGCTCATCACCAACCAGGGCGGCCTCATCACTCCTCTCATCGGTGTCGCGGCAGCAAGCCTCCAGACCACAACCGCGCAGCCGCTGGCCGTGCCCGTCTCCGTGAGCGGATACAGCGGTAATCCCCCCCCCACAGGCACGGTGGTGGTCTCAACAACCGGCTATAGCTCTCCGGCAACTGTCCTGGCGGGCGGTACCGCCATCGTGAACATTCCGGTCGGCGCGCTCCCCGCGGGATACGACCCGCTGACCGTACGCTACACACCCGATGCGCAGAGCGCTTCCTCCTATGCCAGCGCCTCGACCCATGCCACTGCGGCGGTCTCGCTGGCGCAGAAGATTCTTCCAGCGCTTGCTGTGAACCCGGTCACCGCGAATCCCACCCCGGTGCAGCCGCTGGTCTTCTCCATCGTGGTGAGTGGCGGCGGGGGCAATCCCACCCCGGCGGGGTCCGTTCAGGTAGGGGAAAGTGGATTTGCGCCAGTGGCTGCGGCGCTCAGCAATGGCGCGGCTACGGTGACCTTGCCCCCCGGCGCCTTCAGCGGCGGCGTCAGCCAATTCACCATTACCTACAGCCCCGGTGCCGATTCGCCTCTGTACTACGACGCGGCCTCGGTCCCGGTTGCCGTCAGTGTCTCCAAAGCCACCCCCGCCCTGAGCGTCACCGCCGGCGCCTCGACCATCACTACCCTTCAGGCCGCCGCGCTGAATGTCACGCTGTCGGGCGGGGCCACCGGGCCGCTGCCCACCGGCAATCTGCAAGTGAGTTCTTCGGGATACTCCGCGACCATCGCCGTTCAGTACGGGGGCACGGCGATCTCCATCCCCGCGGGCGATCTGCCCCCCGGCCAGAACACCGTCACCGTCACCTATTCAGGAGACGCCAACTATGCCGCCGCGACGGCGAAAGCAGCCGTGGCGGTGACGCTGCCGGCCAATGCCGGCTTCGGCATTCAGGCCGGCTCGCTCTCCGTCACCAAAGGCGCAACCAGCGGAAACGCCTCTCTCGTGACCGTTACGCCGGTGAACGGCTTTACCGGGACGGTGACGCTGACGGCAGCCATCGTGTCCAGGCCCGCCGGCGCGCATAATCTTCCCGGGTTGACCTTCACTCCGTCTGCCCTGAACGTAGCCGGATCGCAGCCGGCCACCGCAAAGCTGATCGTGCAAACCGCCTCCGCAAGCAGCACCGCGCAACTGGTAAAACCCGCCACCGGAGGATGGAAGCCTGCGGGCGGTGCGGCTCTCGCCTGTCTGCTCTTCTGCCTTGTGCCGGTGCGCAGGCGGCGCTGGTCGCAACTGCTCGGGATGGCGGTGCTGCTGGCCGTCGCACTGGCGGGCGTGAGCGCCTGCAGCGGCTCCTTGAACGGCGCCAACGGGGCTAACTCCGGCAGCAGCGCCAACTCCGGCACCAGCTCCGGCCAGTACACCATCGCCATCACCGCAACCTCGGGATCGCTCACCGCCAGCAACACGATCACCGTCACCGTTCAGTAACCGCGGTGGCAAAAGCTTTGATTGAAGGACAAAAGGGAAAGAGCAGACCGCAGCGGCTGGAGCCGCTGAAGCTGGTTCAGGCGTACACGCGGGCAGTTCAGCCCATCTCCGGCGTCAGCCCATCGCCGGCGCTTCCGCGCAGCTGGCAACGAACTTCAAAATAGTCTGGGGCAGAACCGGCTTGGGAAGCACATTCATGAATCGTCCCCTGGTCGTGTGCTCTTCCGCGATCTCCACGGCGCTGTGCGCGCCGGACATCAGCAGCACCTTGCAGTCAGGGAAGTGCTCGGCCAGATGCCCGACCAGCTCAAATCCATTCATCCCCGGCATCATCACATCGGAGAGCACGACATCGGGGTGGAAGGTCTGCATCGCGTTGACCGCTTCCCGGCCTGTGTAGACCGCAAGCGAATCGTGCCCGCTGTACTGGACGATCATGGCCAGCGAATCAGCGAGCGTGTGTTCGTCATCGACAATCAGCACGCGCAGTGAGCGGCCCGATGGCCGGCGAGAGGAATTGGTTGAATACATCACGTGGAGCCTTTGGGGAGGAACGATGCTCTTGTTGTATCCCGGTTCAGGCCTGCGTTCAATCGGGAGTTCAACCCACAGGACCGGTAGGCTCGATTCTCGACCGCCGGTCCGTTCGGGAGGGTAGCGTTCACCGCATGCCGATCGGCGCGGGTACGCAACTCAGCCGCGCGGCTTGCTGAGCATTGCTCGCTCGCGCAGCCTGAAGGAAAGACCAGAGCTAGCCAACCGCCGGAGCTTCTGCGCAGGCGGCCAGGAAGTCCAGGATCGTCTGGGGCCGCACGGGCTTCGTCAGCACGTTGAGGAATTTGCTGGTCGCCAGGCTCTGCTCCGCGAGCGTGATGGCGGCATCGTTGCCCGACATGAGCAGCACCTTGCAGTCCGGGTAGGTCTCGGCCAGATGATCTGCCAGCTCAAAGCCGTCCATGTCCGGCATCATCACGTCCGACAGCACCACATCGGGATGGAAGGCCGGGATGGCAGCCACCGCGTCAAGGCCTGCATAGACAGCCAGTGAGTTGTACCCGCTCATTTTCAGGATCAGCGCCAGAGAGTCGGCAACGGCGTGTTCATCATCAACGATCAACACGCGCAGTCGACGGCCGGGCGTCACGTGGGACGGATTTTGTAGAGACACTAGGGAGCCCTTGGGGAAGAATGGTATATCGCCTTTATACCAACTGGCGGTGATACCTACAATCGGGCTTCCCACCGAGGCCGCTGTCCGTGGAATCCTCGACAGGGCGATGCACCGCCGGGCGCTGCGGACCGCATTCCGGGCGCGCGTTCCGGCCCGCCGTTGAATTCCATCCCGATTCGCGGTATTCTCGGAGTGCGACGAATTTGTTCGCCAGGCTGTTTTCCGTGTGCACACCGGCTGGCGGAGAGATGAGTGGGCTGAACGCCCACTTTTTATTTGGGGCGCATTGGGCGGGTTGGCACCGAGTGGCCAGGACCGTCGGCAGCAAGTGCGAGAGATCGGAAGCGCCGCCGATTGAGCAGTATAGGAGCGAATGACAGCCACGATCGACGAAATCCGGACGGCCGCACAACGCGTGGCCGCGTCTCATGGGCTCGACGTGGTGGACCTGGAGTTCGCCGGTTCCGGTAAGGAGCGGACGCTCCGTATCGCGCTGGAAAAGAACGCTGCGGGAAGGGCACTGTTGCAGGCGGAGATCGCCGCGGCTGCCGCCGCTGGAAATACGGAAGGCCTGCCCGAGAGACTGGTCGAAGGCAAGCTGAGTGTCGAGCAGCTTTCCGGTGTGACCCACGAGGATTGTGCCGCCTTCAGCCGCGATTTTGGAACCCTGCTGGACGTGGAAGATCTGGTCCCGGGCGGCGAGTACACGCTGGAAGCGAGCTCGCCGGGCCTGGACCGCAAATTGAGCCGGCCGGAGGATTTCGACCGGTTTGCTGGTTGCCTGGTGAAGATACGAACGTTCGAGCCGGTGCGCAATAACCGGCACTGGCAGGGCCGCCTGGTGGCAGGAGCCGAACCCTCCTCCGCGACCAACAAGATCACGGTCGATCTGGCGGCAATGAAGCAGAACAGCAAGAGCCGCAAAGCCGGTGTGAACGTGGTTGAAATCGAGCTCGCCAATATCGAGCGGGCCAACCTCGTGCCGGAGATTTGAAGGCGGCGTGCTGCGCATCCGGCGTCGGCGATCCGGCTCCGGGGACCGAGGGCCATCCGGAAATGCGCCTTACGGACTCTGCCTGCATCGAACCTTGGCAACGAACGAACCACTGAACGTGCGGCGTCGCAACAGGGACGCCGGGAATCGAAGAGAGCAAGCAGGTTATGGCCAGCGCTTTGTATGAAACCATCGAGCTCCTGAGTCAGGAGAAGGGAATCGACCCCGCGGTTGTGGTGGGCGCGGTCGAAGAGGCCATCGCTCTGGCCACGCGCAAGTACTACAAGACCCAGGAGAACATGCGCGGCGAACTGAACAAGGAGACCGGCGCGATCACCGCCTACGTGTACAAGACCGTGGTGGCCGACGAAGACCAGATCGAAGATCCGGTCAACGAGATCACGCTGGCCGAGGCCGGTGAGCTGGCCCCCGGCGTCGAAGTGGGCAGCGAGATTCGCATGTATCGCGATACCACTCCGCTGGGCCGCATCGCCGCTCAATTGGCCAAGCAGATCATCTTCCAGAAGGTCCGCGAGGCCGAGCGCGACACGGTATTCCAGGAATATGCGCACCGCGAGCGCGAGGTGCTGAACGCCACCGTCAAGCGCGTGGAAGGCCAGGACGTGATCTTCGATCTCGGCAAGGCCGAGGCCCGCTGCCCCAAGCGCGAGCAGTCGCGCCTGGAGCAGTTCACCGTGGGCGAGCGCGTCCGCGTGGTGCTGCTCAAGGTCGATCGCGCCGCCAAGGGACCGCAGGTGGTCGTCAGCCGTGCCGCCCCGGAGCTGGTGCAGAACCTCTTTCAGTCCGAGGTTCCGGAGATCTACGACAACACCGTGGTCATCAAGGCCATCGCCCGCGAGGCCGGCGAGCGCACTAAGATCGCCGTTCAGTCGCGCGACAAGGACGTGGATCCGGTAGGCGCTTGCGTCGGCATGAAGGGCATGCGCGTGCAGTCCATCATCCGCGAGCTGCGCGGCGAGAAGATCGACATCATCGAGTACTCGGACGAGATCACGACCTTTGCCGAAAAGGCTCTGCAGCCGGCCAAGGTCAGCCGCGTCTCGATTACCGACCTGACCGAAAAGCAGCTCGAAGTCATCGTCGACGACACCCAGCTCTCCCTGGCCATCGGCAAGAAGGGCCAGAACGTGCGCCTCGCGGCCAAGCTGCTGGGCTGGAAGATCGACATCAAGAGCGAGGAGGAGAAGCGCCAGGAAGTCGAGCAGCAGATGCAGGCGCTGGCCGGCGCTCCCACCACCCCCATCGAGCAGGTTACCGAGCTGGGTGACACCATCATTCAGAAGTTGGTGGCCGCCGGCGTCACTACCGTCGAGTCGCTGGCCGACATGACCCCCGAGCAGCTCGAAGAGATCCCCGGCATCGGCGAAAAGACCCTCGAAAAGATCAGCGTCGCGGTGCGCCACTACTTCGGTCAGTTTGAAGCTGAGCAGGCCGGCGCGGCGGCCGTTGCAGAAGGCGGCGAAGCTGCCCCGGAGACCGCGGAAGAAGCGGCATCCCCGGCGGCGGAAGAGGCCCCGGCAGAATCGGAGCAGGAAGCTGCGGCGGAAGTCGAAGCCGCGGCTGAATCGGAATCGGAAGAAAAGACAGAGGAACAGGCGGCCGGCGAGTGATGTGCCGCGCCATTGGACAACGGGTAAGCTTTACCAGCAGCCATTGCCATGAGGTAGCTATGAGCGACTAGGTTGTGGCGGCAAGGATTTGAAAAGAGGCGGATGAGTAAGGTTCGAATCAACGATCTCGCGCGCGAGTTGGAAGTCAAAAGCCGTCAGGTGCTCGATGTTTTGACGGAGCTCGGAATGGGCGCGGGCAAGACCCATTCCAGTTCGCTGGAAGCCGACGAGGCGGACAAGGTTCGTGCGCATTTCAATCGGGATTCGCGGTCGTTGGGCAGCGGCTCCTCCCGGTCTGGCGCCCCCGCAATCGCTCCCAAGATTGATTTGTCGCATATCTCCAAGCCCGGAGATGTGCTGAAGGCCGTGCTGGCCCGCAAGAAGGAAGCCGAGGAAGAGGCGCGCTACGGGCGTGTGGTCGCAAAGCCGCCCGCTGCTCCAGCGCCTCCGGCGGCCAAGCCGGCCGCGCAAGCCGCGCCCCCCGTCGCGGCTGCTCCGGCGCCTCCGGCTCCGGCGCCAAGAAAGATTGTTCCCCAGCCGCGCAGCGCGCCGCCCATCGTAGCGCCGCCGCCGGCCGCGCCGGCCATCGCGTCGAAGCCCCCGGTGCGCCCCGTGGTTGCCAAGCCTGCGCCGCCCGCTGCAAAACCTGCTACAGCCGCTGCCGCTGCTCCACCACGCCCGGTGGTGGTGGTGGCGCCGCCTGGAACAGTGGTCGTGAAGCCGCCCGCCGCGCCACAGCCGCCGCGCGAAGAAGCTCCGCGCCCGGCCGAGCCGCCTGTGGCCGCCAGGCCCGCTACCGCTGCGCCGCCCGCGCCTGCTGCTGCGGCCGCCCCGCCGGTGGAGATGCCTGCCGCGCCCGCTCCGGCCCCCGAAGCTCCTGCTGCCACCGCGCCCGCTCCGGCAGCGGCCGCTCAAGCGCCCGCTGCTGCTCCGGTAGCTCAGACTCCCGTCGCGCCTGCCGCTGAAACTCCTGCTGCCGCTCCGGCTGCCCCTGCCGCCGCTGCCCCCGCGGCTCCAGCAGCTCCGGCCGCGCCCGTCCGCCGCATGGTGATGCCGCAGACCGGTCCGCGTCCGGTCTACAAGGCGACCATTCAGCCCAATCCGCTACCGCCGCCCACGGGCACCGGCCTCCAGCGTGGCAAGCCTATCTTTGACCGCCGCCCTGCCGGCGCTCCCGGGCAGCGTCCCGCGGGTCCTGGCCAGTATGCCGGTGGTCCGCGCCCCAAGCATCCCACCCGCAGCGCTCCCGGTGGCTTTACCCCCGGCGGCCCTGGAGCGCGGCCCGGCTTTGCGCCCCGCCCGGGCTTCGGACCTCGTCCCGGCTTTGGTGGCCCGCGTCCCGGACCTGGTGGCGCGCCGCCGCCCGCCGACGCAGGCCGTCCGCAGCGCGCGCCTTCGCGCGGCCGCGGCCGTGGCCAGCAGCAGTATCCCAAGACCAAAGAAGGCCCAATGAAGGGCTTTCAGCCGCCGCCACGCTATAGCGGCATGCACCTCAGCAACGAGCCGATTCCCATCACCCGGGAGATCACCGTCACCGAGGGCATCAGCGTCAAGGACCTGGCCGAGAAGCTCGAGATTCGCGCCAAGGACCTCATCGCCTCGCTGCTCATGAGCGGCCTCTTCGTGACTGTCAACCAGTCGCTCGACGCCGAGATGGTCAAGGACGTCTCCGCCAAGTTTGGCGCCGGCGCCACCGTCATCAGCTACGAAGAAGAGCTCGCCAACCAGGCCATCGAGGAAGTGGTCGAAGCCCCCAATGCCAATGAGCTCGAGGTGCCCCGCGCCCCGGTTGTCACCGTCATGGGCCACGTCGACCACGGCAAAACCTCGCTGCTCGACGCCATCCGCGAAACCGACGTTGCCGCCGGCGAAGCGGGCGGCATCACCCAGCACATCGGCGCTTACAAGGTGAAGTTCGCCAAGGAAGGCTCACCGGCTTCCGGCCGCGAGATCGTCTTCCTCGACACCCCGGGCCACGAGGCCTTCACGCGCATGCGCGCCCGCGGCGCCAAGGTGACTGACATCGTCGTCATCGTCGTCGCCGCCGACGACGGCGTCATGCCCCAGACCCTCGAAGCCATCGATCACGCCAAGGCGGCCGAGGTGCCGATCATCGTCGCCGTCAATAAGATCGACAAGCCCGAGGCGAATCCCGATCGCGTCAAGAAGCAACTCGCCGATCGCGGCCTCATCCCTGAAGAGTGGGCAGGCGGCGGCGAGAGCTCGACCGTCTTCGTCGAGGTTTCGGCCAAGAAGCGCATGAACCTCGATCTGCTCCTCGAGATGATCTGCTTGGTCTCCGACATCAAGGCGCCCAAGGCCATGCCCGGCCGCAAGGCGGT
>DAIDLI010000114.1 GCA_027449545.1 Acidobacteriaceae bacterium
GAAGGCGAAGAACCGGGTCGATATTCTGACCCCGGGCCTCAATTGTCAGGGCGCCGTTAAACCTCGCTGAGTCCTTCGGGTTCGTCGACCGGTACGATTTGCTCGGGGTTCGAGCGCCAGAATCCATAGCTGAAGAAGAAGATCAAACCGATCACGAGCGCGCCGGCACCGGTCGTAACCGTCACGGTGAAGGCTACATTCTGTCCAAACTTGGAGGGATTCGGCACCGAGCTGACAACCGTGGTGGTCGCGTTCACCGGCTCCGCGACGCCCATGATGTCGATGTTCAGCGGATTGTTGGGCGCCGGAATCGAGGGCTGCGTGTCTTCGCTTGCCGTGATGGTGGCGGTTTCAGGCTGATTGCTGGTGAGGGTCGGCGTGGAGGCCGGCGCAAAGACTGCGCCAATCACGCAGTCGGAATCGGCCGGCATCGTGGAGCCGGCGGGGCAGGAATTGGTCACCGTGGTGTCGATCTGCCCATTGGTGCTGGCCACAATGGTGCCCAGATCGAGCGGAGCATTGCCGTCGTTCTCCACCGGCTGCAGTTTTGTGCTCGACGTATAGCCCTGGCGCACGGGATTCTGAGAGAAATCGGCCAGCGCGGCGTTGCTTTGCAACTCGCGCACCACCATGTCGAAGAAGTCCGCGACAAAGAGATCGCCCTGCGCGTCAAAGTAGAGCCCGGTAGGCCCGTAGAGCGCGATGGAGACCGGTTTGCCATTGAAGAGATACTCCCCGATGCCGTTCTGCACGATGGTCGAAATGAAGCCTTGATCGGCACGGCCCGAGGAAGGCGCAATCACCTTGCGGATCGCGTTGTTCTGGGTGTCGGCGATATAGAGGTTGCCGGCCGGATCGAAGGCCACCGATTTGGGCAGGTGGAGTTCCGCGGCAGTTGCCTGGCCGCCGTCGCCGCTGTACCCTGCGTTGCGGCTGCCCGCATAGGTGCTGATCGGGCTGGCCGAGGTAATGATGCCGCCGATTGCCGCCACTTCCCGAATCCGGTTGTTTTGCGAGTCGGGGATATACATGTTGCCGGCGGCGTCGAAAGCGACGGCGTAGGGGTAGTTGAGCTGTGCGCTGATGGCCGGTCCGCCGTCACCGCTGTAGCCGCCGTCGCCATTGGTGGCGATACTTCCGGTGCCGGCCACGGTGGAGATAACGCCGCTGGCTGCCGTGACCTCGCGAATGCGGTGGTTGTTGGTGTCCGCGATGTACAGGTTGTCGCTACCGTCCACGGTGACGCCGGTGGGCTGGTTGAGGTTGGCCGAGGTGGCCGGCCCGCCATCGCCCACCTGGTTGTTATTGCTATCGCCGACCTGGCCAGTGCCGGCCACCGTGGAGATATTGCCGGTGGCAGCGGAGACCATGCGCACGCGGTTATTGCCGGTGTCAGCGATGTAGAGATTCCCCGCGCCGTCAATAGTGACGCCGTTGGGCTGGTTGATGGCGGCCAGGTTGGCGGGGCCGCCGTCGCCGCTGAATGTCGAGTTCCCGTTGCCGGCCACGGTGCTGATGATCCCGGTGGTGGTGCAGGTGGTCCCGGCGATGGTGGCCACGTGGGCGGCGCCGCAGACCATGCGCACGCGGTTGTGGAGGCTGTCCGCAATGTAGACGTTACCGGCGCCATCCATGGTGACGCTGGCCGGCAGGTAGAGGTCGGCGGCGGTCGCCGGATGGTTGTCATCCACGCTGCTGTAATTCGGATAATTGCCGGCGAACGGCAGCAGGTTGCCGGGCGCGAGCACGCCCAGACCGCCCTGGCCGGTGCCGGAGATGTAGGTTGTGCCCAGCACGTTGTTGCCGCTATCGAGCAGCACAACGGCGCCCCTGCGCATTCCCGGCGCAGAGGGCGTGAAGGTGACGGATTCCGTGCAGGTGCGCCCCTTGCTGAGCGTGAACCCGAGGCAGTTGGAGGAGCCCGCCACGCCGGCGAAGTCTCCGTTCAGGTCACCGCCGGTAAGCACCTCGACAGAGCTAACGATGCCGCCGCTGAACGAAGTCACCATTACGTTCTGCGCCGCCGAAGTGGTGCCCACCGGCTCCGGCGCAAAGGTGTTCTGTGCCTGAAGGCCCGCTGCGGCCAGGGTGAAAAGAGCCAGCGCCAGGCCACAATGCCGGAAATGGTGCCTCGGATGGAAACTCGCTGTGGAGACGACCTTACGGGCAAACGACGGAAGCAGGCGGGCGGACGGGCGATTCATGCAAAAGACACTCCAAATAGGGGTCGTGACAGGCCTCTCCTGCGCAGGTACCAGGAGTCATTCCAAGACTTGCGGGGACCCGGGGAAGCTGCCAATCAAACCACTGGAAGACGCCGAGGATCGGACGACCGGCGAACACGACAGGGGGCTTATAGATGAATCCTATCGTGGAAACAGATATTTCCCAATAAGAAATGTTCATCCTGACCGGCGGGACGCAAACGGGAGGGCTGAGCGCAAAAGCCGCTTCTCTGGAGTTCTGGCCGACAGGCCTCCGCGGTGTTGCTCATCACTGCCATCTCCAGGCCGGATTCCTCATGCTTGAATCAGCCTCTCTTGCATTCCGGCCGCGCTGGGCGCGGGCGTAAGTTGCCGCTGCTCAGTCTCTTCCGGGGCAGAAACGGGTGCGAGGGAAGTCTGGCTCCGCTGCGCGCGAGACGTTGAGACACCCGCCCACAGCCTCGCCAGGCGGGAGGTATGCCATGATCGGCGGGCAAACGGTTGCGGAACAGAGCCGCCCGAGCGCCCGGTCCGCAGGCCTGCCCCAAGGAGCCGTGCCCGCTCGCTTCTGGCAGCGAACCGAAGACGGAAGGGTTCGCTGCACGCTGTGCCCGCGCGCCTGTAACCTGCGCGAGGGCCAGCATGGCTACTGCGGGGTGCGCGAAAACCGCGCCGGAGCCCTTTACACGCTGGTCCATTCCCGGGTCTGGGCCGCGAACGTGGACCCCATCGAGAAGAAGCCCCTCTTCCACTACCTGCCCGGGACGAACGCCTACTCGATCGCCACCGTGGGCTGCAACGTGCGCTGCCGCTTCTGCCAGAACTGGGACCTGTCGCAGGCGCGGCCCGGGGAAGGCGAGGGCGAGCCCATGCCGCCCGCCCAAGTCGCGGAGCTGGCGCGCCGCTTCAAATGCGCCAGTATCGCTTTTACTTACAGCGAACCGGTCATCTTTGCCGAGTACGTGATGGACACCGCCGACGCCGGCCATGCCGCGGGCGTGCGCAGCGTGGCGGTGTCAAACGGCTACGTGCAGCACGATGCGCTGGTGGAGATCTACGGCCGCATGGATGCGGTCAAGATCGACCTGAAGGCGTTCTCCGATACGTTTTACACACGCATTGTGCGCGGCCAGTTGCGGCCGGTGCTCGAGACGCTGGTGGCGCTGCGGACCATGGGTAAATGGACCGAGATCGTCTGCCTCCTGATTCCCACGCTGAACGACAGCGATGCCGAGTTGCGCAGTATGGCCCAGTGGATCCGGGCGAACCTGGGCGGCGCGGTGCCGCTGCACTTCAGCCGCTTTCATCCCGAATACGAGCTGCGGGAGCTGCCGGTAACGCCGGTGGCGACGCTGGAGCGGGCCCGGCAGATCGCCCTGGCCGAGGGCCTGGAGTACGTGTACATCGGCAATGTGCCCGGGCATCCGGCGCAGAACACGTATTGTCCCGGCTGCGGAAAGCTGCTGGTGGAGCGGGTCGGATTTACTGCCGCCCGCGTGCTGATGCGCAACGGCGCGTGCCCGTTCTGCGCGCGTGCTATCCCCGGAATCTGGCACGGCTGACAGCGGGTCGAGTTTGAGGGAAGGAGTTTGTCTATGTCTTTGTTTGTGGCTCAATGTATTGCGCTCCTGAGCGCGGCGCCGGTTTTGCGCGCCCGCCTGCTCGGCACGAAGAAGGTGCGGCAGCCAGCGGTGGCGGGAAGCTTTTATCCCGCGAGCGCCAAGGCCCTGGCGCAGAAGATCGACAGCCTGCTGGAAAAGGTGGAGCAGCCGCCGGTCTCCGGGGCGATTGTGGCGGCAGTGGCTCCGCACGCCGGATATACCTACTCCGGCCCGGTGGCCGCCTGCACCTACGCGGCGCTGCGGGGCAAAAGGTACACCCGCGTGGTGGTGATCGCGCCCTCGCATTATGCGGCGTTCAACTACACCTCGATCTACGATGGCGACGGCTACGCGACCCCGCTGGGCGCAATCCCGGTGGATACCGCCTTTGCCCAGCGGCTGGCCAAGATGAATCCCGGCATCCGGCTGAGCGAGGAGGGGCATGCGTCCGCGCGCGAAGGCGGCGAGCACGCCATCGAGGTGCAGTTGCCCTGGCTGCAAAGGGTGCTGGACGGCGGCTTCACACTGGTGCCGGTGGTGATGGGCGACCAGAGCTATGAGAGCAGCCGCGCCCTGGGCCTGGCGCTTGCGCGCTTAATCCAGCACGAGAACAACCACAACAGGACCCTGGTGCTGGCCAGCTCCGACCTGTCCCACTATCACACCAGCACCGAGGCCGAGAGCCTGGACCACAAGGCGCTGCACGCACTGGAGGGCTGGGACTACTTCACCATGGCGCGCAACTTCGGCGCGCAGGTGTGGGAAGCCTGCGGCGGCGGCCCGGTGGTGGCGGCCATGGTGTACGCCGAGCGCATGGGCGCCAACCGCGCCGAAGTGCTGCGCTACGGCCACTCCGGCGAAACTTCAGGAGACCGCACCCGCGTCGTGGGCTATAGCGCGGACGTGTTCGTGAAAGCCGCGCACCCAACCGCGGCCGCCGAGCCTTTCGCGCTTTCCGACGCAGAGAAGCAGGAACTGCTGGCGATCGCGCGCAATTCGGTGGAGTGGATCGTGACCCACCGGCAGCCCTACGATCCGCCGGTTCCGGCCAGCGCAACGCTCAACCGCGAATATGGCGCCTTTGTGACCCTGACCAAGCACGGCATCCTGCGCGGCTGCATCGGCTACACGGCCGCGGTCAAGCCGCTGTACATGACCCTGCGCGACATTGCCACCCTGGCCGCGCTGCGCGATCCGCGCTTCTCCCCGGTGGCGGCCGAAGAGCTCGAGTCGCTCTCCTACGAAATCTCCGTGCTGTCTCCGCTGCGCCATGTCAGCAGTCTTGAGGAGATCGAGATCGGCCGGGACGGACTGCTGGTCAAATGCGGCCTGCACGAAGGCCTGCTTCTGCCTCAGGTAGCTGCCGATCAGCACTGGGATCGGACCCGGTTCGTGGAGGAGACCTGTCACAAAGCCGGCTTGCGCTCCGACGCCTGGAAGAGCCCGGAGACGGACGTCTTCCGGTTCACGGCCGAGGTGTTCTCGGAGAAGTAGAGATTGGGCGGCGGCATGCGGCGCTCCGGGGAGGCAAGCGGGTGCCGCATTTCTTTGCCAGCGTGACAGAAATGCGGCCCGCAGGCCGCGTCTGCTGCATGCTATGCATTGGTCGGGACGGGCAGATTTGAACTGCCGACCCCTCGCACCCCAAGCGAGTGCTCTACCAGGCTGAGCCACGTCCCGACACGAGGAAAACCGGTCCGCGAAGCGGGCCGGTTATTGGGGTCCTTCGTTAGTGTACACCGGCACGGCGAGGCGTGGGGGCCCCGCCCGAGCCGAGGCAAAAACTTGAGAAATCAGACTTCCAGGGCCGCCGCGCCCGCCTCGGCAATGACGTCAATTTCAATCAGCACATTCTTGGGCAGGCGCGAGACCTCCACCGTGGTGCGCGCCGGCGGCTCCTCGCCGCCGCGGCCCAGGTAGGCGTCATAGACCGCGTTCATCGCCGCAAAATCATCCATGCTCTTCAGGTAGACGGTGGCCTTCACCACGCGGTCAAGGCTGCTGCCTGCCTCTTCGAGAATGGCCTGCAGGTTTTCGAGCACGCGCTTGGCCTGCTCGGTAATGCCGCCGCCCACCACCTGCTGGGTGGCGGGATCCACCGGAATCTGCCCGGCCGTGAAGACGAGATTGCCCACGCGGATGCCCTGGGAATAGGGGCCGATGGCCGCGGGCGCACCATCGGTTACGATCGCCGTTCTGGTCATGGCACTGATTCTACCCCGGCTCCCCCAGGTCCCACAGCGCAACCTGCAATGTGCCGCGGGCCGCAGGCGGACATCGCTTTCAATGGCTGCGGCCGATCTCCACCAGATTCGGCCTGCGTCCGGCAGCGGCTTTTCCGGGAGCGGCCGCCATCTCCCCAGCGGCATCGAAGCAGTCTGCATCCGCAGCATCCTCTGCGCGGAAACTGAACACGGAGGAATTGCTCCACGCGCCCAGCAGTTTCAGGCGCGCGCTGCCGCGTTCGATCGGGATCACCTTGGCGCCGGCCTCGCGCGGCCGGAGCAAGAGCCTGGCGGAATTGACGTCTGCCTCAGACTCCAGGTCAGGCGCGAGCGGGAAGATGCCGTGGAGGGAGAGAACACTGCCAACCAGAACATTCTGGCCAACGCGGCGCAGGGCGGCATCGCCACCGGGCATATCCGCAATGGCGTCGAGAATCTGCTCCAGCGCCGCCCCGTGCAGCTTCAACACGCATTGCAGCAGCTCTTTGGCGATGGCCCGCGTGCCCAGATCGCCTTGGGTTCTGAGCCGCCTCACGAGCTCTTCGATATGCTCGCTGCGGCCCGTGAATTCGTCCCGGACCTTGGCCATCAGGCTCCTTCAAAGGATTGAGTTCGTCGGGCTTGCGCAAAAAGAATCGCCGCATACGAGCGCGGCGCTTTCCGGTATCCGCAATTGCAGATTCCGGTGAGATGCCCGGCCAAATCTGAAGGATGTCTGGAGAGAGCGGCGCCGGGCGAGAGGCCCGGCGCCTTGAGAAGAAAAGATGCGTCTTACTTCGCGAGGTCGTCGAGCGCCAGGTTCAGCTCCAGCACGTTGACACGCGGCTCGCCCAGAATGCCAAGCGCGCGCCGCGTGATATGTGCCGCGATCAGCGCGCGCACCGCTTCAACCGACATGCCGCGTGTCCGGGCCACCCGCGCCGCCTGGTAGTAGGCGGCATCCGGCGTGATATCCGGGTCCAGACCCGAGCCCGAGGTGGTCACCAGGTCGATGGGCACGGGCTTTCCGCCGTTCGCCGTGGCGATCTTATCAATGTCCGCCTGCATGCGCTGCGCCAGCTTGGCATTGGACTGGGCCAGGTTGGAGCCGCCCGAGGAGGTGGCATCGTAACCGTTGCCCGCCGCCGAAGGCCGGGGATGGAAGTACTTATCCGACGTGAAGCTCTGCGCGATCAGCGACGAGCCAATCACCTGGCCGTTCTTCAGGACCAGGCTGCCATTCGCCTGGTGAGGAAAAAGGACCTGGGCAATGCCGGTCACAAAGAACGGATACGCGAGTCCTAACAGAATCGCGGTGAGGATCGTGAAGCGGATGGCGGTTCCCCACACCGCATGCGCCACCGGCGCTGCCGAAGCATGGGCTCTTTGCCACTCGGGAATGGCCAGTTCGTCTTCCGGAAGGTGCGAGTTTGAGATGGGTTGCACGCGAGTTCTCCTTCTTGCTTACGCCAGGTGCAGCGCGACCAGGCACAGGTCGATCGCCTTGATGCCGATGAAGGGAATGATGATTCCCCCCAGCCCGTAGATCAGCAGGTTCTGCCGCAGCAGCACGCCCGCAGGTTTCGGCTCGTATTTGACGCCTTTGAGCGCCAGCGGGATCAGGGCAATGATGATCAGCGCGTTGAAGATCACCGCCGACAGAATCGCGGACTGCGGCGAGTGCAGGTGCATGATGTTGAGCGCGCCCAGCACCGGGAAGACCCCCAGAAACATGGCCGGGATGATGGCGAAGTATTTGGCCACGTCGTTGGCAATCGAAAAAGTGGTGAGCGCTCCACGCGTCATCAGCAACTGTTTGCCGATCTGCACGATCTCGATGAGCTTGGTGGGATTCGAGTCCAGATCGACCATGTTGCCGGCCTCTTTGGCCGCTTGCGTGCCGCTGTTCATGGCCACGCCCACGTCGGCCTGGGCCAGCGCCGGCGCGTCGTTGGTGCCGTCGCCGGTCATGGCCACCAGCTTGCCCTTGGCCTGCTCGCGCTTGATCAGGTCCATCTTGTCTTTGGGCTTGGCCTCGGCCAGAAAATCATCGACGCCGGCTTCTTTGGCAATCACCGCTGCGGTCAACGGATTATCGCCGGTGATCATGATGCTGCGGATGCCCATGGCGCGCAGATGGGCGAGGCGCTCCTTCAACCCTCCCTTGACCACGTCTTTGAGATACACCACGCCGAGAGCGCTCTCATTCTCGGCCACCACCAGCGGTGTGCCGCCCAGACGCGAGATCTCTTCCACCTTATCCGCCACCGCGCGCGGCACGCGCGAGCCGGCCGCCTCCACGAACTTTGCGATGGCATCGGCCGACCCTTTGCGGATCATGGCGCCAGGCAGGTTCACGCCGGACATGCGGGTCTGCGCGGTGAAAGGCACAAACTCCGCCTGAATGCTCTCCAGATCGCGCCCGCGCAGGTTGTACTTCTGCTTGGCGAGAACCACGATGGAACGGCCCTCAGGCGTCTCGTCGGCGATGGAAGCCAGTTGCGCCGCGTCGGCCAGCCGTTCCGTTGTCACGCCGGGAGCGGGAAAGAACTCGGTGGCCTGGCGATTGCCAAAGGTGATAGTGCCGGTCTTGTCGAGCAGTAGCGTGTTCACGTCGCCGGCCGCCTCCACTGCGCGGCCCGACATAGCCAGCACGTTGTACTGCACCAGGCGGTCCATCCCGGCGATGCCGATGGCGGAGAGCAGCCCGCCGATGGTGGTGGGAATCAGGCACACCAGCAGCGACACCAGCACAAAGATGGTCTGCGGCGCGTGCGCATACATGGCAAAGGGCTGCAAGGTGACCACCGCAAGCAGGAAGATGATCGTCAGCCCCGAGAGCAGAATGCTGAGCGCGATCTCGTTGGGCGTCTTCTGCCGGCTCGCGCCTTCCACCAGCGCGATCATGTGGTCGAGGAAGGTCTCGCCGGGATTGGAGGTAATCCGCACCTTGATCCAGTCGGAGAGCACGCGCGTGCCCCCGGTGACCGCCGAGCGGTCCCCGCCCGACTCGCGCAGCACCGGAGCCGACTCGCCGGTAATCGCGGATTCATCCACGGAAGCGACGCCTTCGATCACCTCACCGTCGCCGGCAATGTATTGGCCCGCTTCCACGTGAATGATGTCGCCGGCGCGCAGTTGCGAGCTGGAGACGGTCTCCATGCTTCCGTCCGCTTTGTAGCGGTAGGCGATGGTTTCGGCCTTGGCCTTGCGCAGCGTGTCGGCCTGCGCTTTGCCCCGCCCTTCGGCCATGGCCTCGGCAAAATTCGCAAACAGCACCGTGAACCACAGCCACAGGGTGATCTGCAGGTTGAAGCCGAAGTCGCCGCGGTGCTGCATCGCGTTCTCGATGAGCAGCACCGTGGTGAGCACGCTGCCCACCTCGACGACGAACATCACCGGGTTCTTGACCATCGCGCGCGGGTTCAGCTTGCGAAACGACTCCACCAGCGCCTGCGAAACGATTTGTCCATCCCACGGCTTCTTTTTCTCAGCCATAGTCTCTTTGTCCTGTCATCCTGAGCGGAGCCGTTCGCGTCCTGTGCGAACGGCGCAGTCGAAGGACCTGCTTGTTATCCCCGCATCCAGGTCATTTCCTTTTGCGGTTCCGATGCTAAAAAAGCTGTCGCGCGTTCAGCAGCAAGTGCTCCAGAATCGGCCCCAGGCTCAGCGCGGGGAAGAAGGTCAATGCACCGACGATGAGAATGACCCCGATCAGCAGCACCGTGAACAGCGGAGTGTTGACCGGGAAGGTCCCCGGCGACGGAGGGATGGTCTTCTTCTGCGCCAGGTTGCCGGCCAGCGCCAGCACCGGAATCATCATCAGGAAGCGGCCCATGAGCATGTCGAAACCGATTGCCACATTGAGCCACCAGTTCGCGCTCAGGCCCGCGAAGGCGGAGCCGTTGTTGCCCGCGCCGGAGACGAACGCGTACAGAACCTCTGTGAATCCGTGCGGGCCGGGATTGGCCATGGCGGTGAGTCCCGCAGGGCGCAGCACGAAGATGGCGCTGAAGACCAGGATGATGAAGGCGAAGATGAGCGCGTAGAGCATGGCCATCTTCACGTCGTACGCCTCGATCTTCTTGCCCAGGTATTCGGGCGTGCGGCCAACCATCAGGCCCGCAATAAACACTGCCAGCACGACGAAGATCAACATCCCGTACATGCCCGAGCCCACGCCGCCAAAGATGATTTCGCCGGCCATGATGTTGGACAACGGGACCATGCCGCCCAGCGGAGTGAAGCTGTCGAACATGCTGTTCACCGCACCGCAACTCGCGTCCGTTGTCACGGTAGAGAAGAGCGCGGAGTCGCTGATGCCAAAGCGCACCTCCTTGCCTTCCATGTTGCCGCCGGGCGCCGTCGCGGTCTGCGTCTGCACCGCATTGTGAATCACCTTGTAGGGGTGCGCCTCGGCCCAGTAGCAGACCGTGAACCCGACTGCGAAGAGGATATACATCGCCGCACAGACCGCCCAGCCGTGCCCCTTGGAGCCGGTCATCGTGCCGAGCGTGTAGGTCAAGCCCGCGCCGATCAGGAAGATCAGCCACATCTCCAGAAAGTTGGTCGCCGGCGTGGGGTTTTCATACGGATGGGCGCTGTTGGCGTTGTAGAAGCCGCCGCCGTTGGTGCCCAGTTCCTTGATGGCCTCCTGGGAGGCCACCGGCCCCTGCGCAATAGTCTGCGTGGTGTGCTCCAGCGTGTGGGCAGCGGTGTAGGCGTTGAAGTTCTGCGGTACCCCCTGCCAGACCAGGATCAGCGCGGAGATCACGGAGAGCGGCAGAAGCACATACAGCAGAGTGCGGGTCATATCGACCCAGAAGTTGCCGATCGTCGCCGAGGTAGTGCGCTTGATGCCGCGGATCAGCGCGATGGCCACCACAATACCAGCGGCGGCAGACCAGAAGTTATGCGTCGCCAGGCCCATCATCTGGGTGAAGTAGCTCATCGTGGATTCACCCGAATAGAACTGCCAGTTGGTATTGGTCGTAAAGCTGGCGGCGGTGTTGAAGGCCAGATCGGGACCGACGGCGCCCAGATGCTGCGGGTTCCAGGGAAGATACTGCTGCAGCCGCTCGATGGCGTAAGTGAAAACCATCGTGACCGCTGAAAAACCGAGCAGCGCAAACGCGTACTGCCGCCAGTTCATCTCGGCTTCGGCTTGCACCCCGCAGAGCTTGTAGATGAGCCGCTCCACCGGGCGCAGAACGGGAGAGAGCCAGGTACGCTCGCCTTCCATCACACGGGCCAGGTAGAGGCCGACCGGCTTGACGAAGAGCAGCAGCACGATCGAGAAGAGAGCAAACTGCAACCAGCCATTCGCCGTCATATCAGAATTTCTCCGGGAAGAGCAGCGTCAGCACCAGGTATCCGCACAAGAGGATCGAGAGGGCCAGCGCCGCGATGATTACGACTTCAGAGTGCATGGGTTACCTCAGCTTCTGGCAGGCCTTGACGTACAGAAAGGCCACGCCGAAAAACACGGTGGTAAAAAACAGCATCGAGACGTCCTGCATGACAAATCTCCCAAGCGTGATTCTCGGCGGGGATCGCTGGGGACGCTACAAGGAATTCCTAAAGAAGTCGTAAGGGCGTGGAACCGGCGCGGAGGAAGTCGCGGAAGAAGCCTGGAGGCGAAGAAGCCGCGCAGGCACGGACAATGCCCGTGGGAACGGAAGCCGCCAGTACAGCCGCTCTGGCGAGCGGCGTTCCTTGGTCAGCCTGCGCTCTCGCCTTCCGGAAGGAAGCGGTAGCCGATCCACGGCTCGGTCTGGATGTATTCGCGCCGCGAGGCGCTTTGCAGCTTTTTGCGCAACTGTCCGATAAACACCCGCAGATATTCCGGCTGCTGCGCCGACTGCGCCCCCCACACCGCCGTCAGCAGCGCCCGGTGGGTCAAAACCTTGCCGCTGTTCCGCGCAAAATACAGCAGCAGGTCGAATTCCTTGGGCGTGAGGTGCAGCGACTGGCCGGCCACGGTGACCGTGTGCGCGGCTGGATCAATGTGGAAGTCGCCCGCCGTCACACTCTCGTCGCTGGAGCGCTCCGGCGCGCGGCGCAGTTGCGCGCGCACCCGGGCCAGCAGTTCCTGGGTGCTGAACGGCTTGGTGACGTAATCGTCGGCGCCGGCATCCAGCGCCTCCACCTTGAAGTGCTCCTGCTCGCGGACAGAGAGCACGATGATCGGTGTGCTTCCCGCCCGGCGAACCGCGTTGCAGATGTCCACCCCGGTCATCTCCGGCATCACCAGATCGGTGATCACCAGGTCGGGCGTCCATTCGGCAAACAGGCGCAGGGCTTCTTCGGGATCGTTGGCGGTACGCACATCATAGCGTTGCGCGGAGAGCGCGGCCCGCAACACGCGCGTGATCTGCGGCTCGTCGTCGACGACCAGAATGCGTTCCGCCATAGGCTGGCTGGGGTATGATCCCCAATCATGGAGAAGAATACAGCAAGCGCCCAAACAGCTCTGCGCTACTTTGCGCTGACGGCGATTGCGGCGGCACTGGCCGCAGTCTTCTCGCATGTCCTGCGCGTGAACCAGACCACGGTGGCCATGGCATTTCTGGTCCTGGTGCTGGTGACCGCCTACCGATGGCGCTTCGCGTATTCGATCTACCTCTCGGTTCTCTGCACCCTGCTCTATAACTTTTTCTTCCTGCCGCCGGTGGGCCGCCTCACCATTGCCGACCCGCAGAACTGGATCGCGCTGGGCGCCTTCCTCTGCACCAGCGTGCTGGTGAGTCATCTCTCCCGCCGCGAGCGGCGCGAGAAAGAGGCAGCCTTGGCGCGGCGCCGCGAGATCGAACTGCTCTACCGCCTGAGTCAAAGACTACTGGTGCAGGACGATTTCAATGAACTTGCCCGCAGCACCCCCTCCATCGTCGCCTCCGTCTTCGGGTTGCGAGCGGTAGCTTTGTATGTGGCCGCAGCGGATACCGTCTTTTACTCGGACCCCGACCGGATCCTGCTCTCCTCCGAGGAGTTGAAGTCGCCCGCCTGGAGCCGGGACGAGCCCATCCTCGAAAAGGACGGCATCAAGATCACCGCGCTGCGCCTCGGCATGCGCCACGAACTGGGGCGTCTGGCCATCGCGGACGATGCTCTCGGCTCGGAAATGGTCGAAGCCATCGCCAGCCTGGTCTCGGTGGCCCTGGAACGAGCCGCCACCCTGGAGCGCAGCAGCCACCTCGAAGCAGCCCGTGAAAGCGAGCGCCTGCGCACCGCGATCATGGACTCCGTCACCCACGACCTGCGCACGCCGCTGACCGCAATTCGCGCCGCGGCCACCACCTTGCAGAGCCAGCCCGAGATGGCGGCGGCGGTTCGTGGTGAACTGGTGGACGTAGTCAGCGAAGAGAGCGCACGCCTGGACCGGCTGATCGGCCAGGCCATCGAAATGGCCCGGCTCGACACCGATTCCCTGCGCCTGAACGCTCAGCCGCAGGATGTGCGCGAACTCATCGAGCTTACCGTCGAGGGCATGCGCGGCGTGCTGGGCGAGCGCCCTGTCGAGATCCGCGTCCCTGCCTCCCTGCGCCCGGTCTGGATGGACCGCATGCTCATGCGGCGCGTGCTGCAACACCTGCTGGAAAACGCCGCCGCGTATTCGCCCTTGCGCGAGCCGATTACGATTGCAGCCGCCAGCGCACGCGGCCGCCTGGTCTTCACCGTCGAGGACCGCGGCCCGGGCATACAGCCGGACGAGTTACCCCTGATCTTTGAGAAGTACTACCGCGGCAAGCGGCAGAAGAGCAGCAATAACGGCACCGGCATGGGCCTGGCTATCGTTCAGGCGATTTTGAAGGTGCACCACGGAGGCATCGAAGCGGAGAGCCGCCCCGGGCAAGGCGCATGCTTCCGCTTCTGGATTCCGCTGGCGCAACCCGGAGCGAGCGGCAAACCCGAGCCGCGGGCCTGATCAATACCGCTCCAGGAACTCCGGTGCCACCGGGTTCTCGAAGAGCGAGGCATCGCGGGTGACAATGGTCAGCCCCGAGGGCGTGACGAAGTAGCGGCGCTTATCTTCCGTCGGGTCGTAGCCAATGATGGTGCCTTCCGGAATGTGCACGTCGCGGTCGATGATGGCGCGGCGGATGCGGCAGTGGCGGCCGATGTTGACGTGCGAAAAGATGATGCTGGAGTCGATCTCCGAGTACGAGTTCACCCGCACGTCCTGGGAGAGCACCGAATTGGTGACGATGCCGCCCGAGATGATCACGCCGGCGGTAATCATGGAGTTGACCGCCATGCCCGAGCGGCCGGGCTCGCCAAACACAAACTTGGCCGGCGGATACTGCCGCACCCGTGTCCGGATCGGCCAATCCTTGTCATAGAGGTTGAAGATGGGCGAGACCGAACAGAGGTCCATGTTGGCCTCATAGTACGCATCCAGGGTCCCCACATCGCGCCAGTAGAGAGCCTCTTTCTTGTTCTCGTCCACGAAACTGTAGGCCATCATCTTCTTTTTGCCGAGAAGATTGGGCAGGATGTTGTGCCCGAAGTCGTGCTTCGAATCGGGATCGTCGGCATCCGCAATCAGCGCCTTGAGCAGCGCCTCGGTGTTGAAGATGTAAATCCCCATCGAGGCATCCACGGCGTCCGGATTGAACGGCGACCGGATGGTGGTAGAAGCCGGCTTCTCCTGGAAGCCGCGCACTTCTCCGGTCGGTCCCACCTCCACCACCCCGAACCGCGAAACCTCGTCGGGCGCGATGGGCAGCGTCGCCAGCGTCACCTCGGCGCCGGTCTCCTTGTGATAGGCCAGCATGCGGCTGTAATCCATCTTGTAGATGTGGTCGCCGCTCAGGATGATGACGTAGTTGGGCTGCTCGCTGCCGATCGAGTAGATGTTCTGGTAAACCGCGTCGGCGGTGCCCATATACCAGTTGGCGCCGGTGCGCTGCATGGGCGGCATCAATTCGAAGAACTCGCCCAGTTCCTGGGCCACGATGCCGGTCCAGCCCTCGCGAATGTGCCGGTTCAGGCTCAGCGCCTTGTACTGGGTGAGCACATACACCCGCCGCAGGCCGGAATTGATGCAGTTCGAGAGGGTGATGTCGATGATGCGGTAGTGTCCACC
>DAIDLI010000115.1 GCA_027449545.1 Acidobacteriaceae bacterium
GTGCGCGCGGCCAACAAAGGCCCGCTGCCCGATATCGAGCTTCAGCACATCTACGAGCGCATCATCGACGTGATGCGGGCGCTGCAGCGCAACGAGCTGGCATCGGAGAGACACGCGCGGGGCCTTCACGAGGACCTTACCGCGCTCGCCGCGGGCCCGGCGCCCGCCCGGCAGCAGGACACCGCCGCCGACAGCGCCGCAGAGAAGCCCGAGACAGGGAAACAACCATGATCGTCGCCATGCAGGAAAACGCAACCGAGGAGCAGATCGATGCCGTCATCGAGGCGCTGTCGGAGAGCGGTGTGGACGTGCACCGCACCACCGGCGCCATGCAAACCATCCTGGCCGCGGTGGGGCCCACGGCCGGGCTCGACATCACCAAATTTGAAGTGTTGCCGGGCGTGCTCAACGTCCACCGCATCAGCTCGCCCTACAAGCTGGCCGGGCGCGCCTTCCGCCCGCAGGGCACGGTCGTCGAGTTCCCCAACGGCGCCACCATCGGCGGGCCCCGGGTGGCCATCATCGCCGGACCATGTTCGATTGAGAACCGCGGCCAGATCGTCTCCATCGCCCGCTGCGTGAAGGCGGCAGGGGGATGTTTTCTGCGCGGCGGCGCCTTCAAGCCGCGCACCTCGCCCTATGCCTTCCAGGGGCTGGGTATCGAAGGCCTCAAGATGATGCACGACGCGGCCCGGGAGAACGGGCTGGCGGTGGTCAGCGAGGTCATGGAGATTTCGCAGATCGAGGCCATGCTGCCCTACGTGGACTGCTTCCAGGTGGGGGCGCGCAATATGCAGAACTTCAACCTGCTGCGCGAGCTGGGACAGGTCCGCAAGCCGGTGCTGCTCAAGCGCGGCATCGCCGCCACCATCGAAGAGCTGCTGATGTCCAGCGAGTACATCCTCTCGGGCGGCAACTATCAGGTGATCTTGTGCGAGCGCGGCATCCGCACCTACGAAACCTCCACCCGCAACACCATGGATATCGCCGCCGTTCCGGTGCTGAAGAAGCTCACCCACCTCCCGGTGGTCGGCGACCCCTCGCACGGCACCGGCAGGCGCGACATGGTGGCTCCCATGGCCAAGGCCGCCCTGGCGGCGGGCGCCGATGCGCTGCTGGTCGAGATCCATCCCAACGCCGATAAGTCAGTCAGCGACGCCGCGCAGACACTCTATCTCGACCAATTCGAGAAGCTGGTGGGCGAACTGCGCGTGATCGCACAGGCCATCGGGCGCAGCTTGTAAGATGAAGCAAGTCAGCGGGTCAGCGAGTCGTCTGGCCTGCTGACTTGCTGCCATGATCCAACGCATCGCCATCCTCGGCACCGGACTCCTCGGCACCTCAGTCGGGCTCGCTCTCAAAGCAGCCGGCTACAAGGGCATCGTCACTGGCTGGAACCGCAGTGCCGACCAGGCGCAGCTTGCCTTGCAGATGGGCGCGCTCGACGCCGTGGCCTCTGATCCCCTGGAGGCAGCACGAGCGGCGCAGGTCGTGCTGCTGGCCGTTCCCATCTACGCCACGCTCGATTTCATGGAAAAACTCGCCGGCCTGCTTGGGCCGGGCCATCTGGTCACCGACGTGGGCAGCACCAAGCGCATGATCGCCGAGGCCGGCGCGAAGTTTTACAACACGCCGGAGCGTCCTGCTTTTCTGCCCGGACACCCCATGGCCGGGAAAGAACGCGGCGGCGCGGCGCTGGGCGATGCCGCTCTCTTCCGCGGCGCGGTCTGGCTGTTTACGGACGACACCAGCGCAGAGCGTTCGCCAGAGGGAGCGGCTCTCATCCAGAATTGGCGCGAGCTGGTGGTTGCGATGGGCGCGCGCACCCTGGACCTCGATCCCGTGCGGCACGATGAACTGGTGGCGTGGGTCAGCCATCTGCCGCAGTTCACGGCCACGGCATTGAGCGCGCTGCTCGAAGAAGAAGTGGGCGAGGCCCCCGAACTGAAAGACGTGGGCGGCCGCGCGCTTCGCGAGATGACGCGGCTGGGCGCGAGCCCCTACTCCATGTGGCGCGACATTGCTTACACCAACACTGAGCCTATCGAGCGGGCGCTGGCCAAGCTCGAGCAGCGCATCGCGCACCTGCGCGAAAACCTGCGCACCCCGGGCCTGCGTGAAGAGTTCGAGCAGGCCAACAAGTTCCGCCGCGAATAACTAGATCTCTCTGGGCGCTGACACCGATCGGTTCTGGTCCTTTGCAGCAGGCAGTAGCTGGCTTCCATCGGCAGCACCTGGCTGCGCAACGAGCGGGAACAACCAGGGGAGAATCTTCGCGCAGGCATTGTTTCCTCAGCGCGCCGCGGCCAGCGTCTGCGCGGCGCGATCGAGCGCCTGCGTAAGCGCCTGCAACTGTTGCGCAGCCTGCGTCTCATTGTGTGCGTCAATGGCCTCGTTGACGCCGGGCAGCACCACCGCGGCATAGCCTGTATACTCGCCCGGCGCAAAGATGGTGTGCCGGTACCAGGGGCGATTCGGCAAGCCCAGCGGATTCAGCAGCGCGGATTCCGCATCGCGCAGGGCGGTGTTCAGCCGATTGAGATCGCCGCTGCCCGCGGTCTGCCGGGCATACACCTGCTGCGCTGCACTCAGAAACCGTCCGTCCGCCTGTTGCGCCGCGCCGAAGTCGAGCTTGCTCATTCCCGCGGCGTCGGCCTTGCTTTGCGCCGCATTCAGATACATCTGCACGGCATGAGCGTAGCTCACGTAATCCAGCGGCAGCGCGTCGGCATCGGCCATGCGTACCGTCTCCAGCCCCAGCACGCGGGCCATCTCCTGGAGATACAGAAAATGCGGATCGGCATTGGCCTTGAACCAGGCGAAGTCATCGAAGGCCGAGTGGTAGACGCCGTAGGGGCCCTCCGAGCCGACATCCGTCGAGGGCACGCCCAGGTGCTGCAAGAACGGGGTGTAATCCGATCCCGAGCCGAGCGAGCCGAGCTGCGGCTCATGGACCTCGGTGGGGTGATCTCCGGTGCCCTGTTGTTTCAGCTTCCACTGGTCGTAGACCGTGCCTCCCAAGGGGCTGGGCACCCTCTCGGTTACACCGCGCACGAACTCCCGCAGAGACGGAACAGAAGAGGCGGTGAAGTTCGGCCCGGTGGCGCCCACGTCCACATTGAAGTAGGCCACCGCACGGTGCAGGGCCTGGGCGTTCTGCTCGGCCCACTCGGTCGAGCCGATTAGCCCCTGCTCCTCGGCGTCCCAACTGCAAAAGACGACCGTCCGCTTCGGACGCCAGCCATGTTGCAGCAGAACGCCGACCCCGCGCACCGCTTCCAGCAGCGCGGCGGTGCCGCTGGAGGGATCCGCCGCCCCGTAGACCCAGGCGTCCCGATGGTTGCCGGTGATCACCCACGCATCCGGATCTTCGCTGCCCGGAATCGTCCCCACGACATCCCAGATGGTGCGCAGCTCATTGTCCTGCTGCGAGACCAGGTGCACCGTCACCCCGCCCGGGCCAAGGTGGTAGGGGAACGGCAATCCTCCCTGCCAGCCCTGCGGCACGCCGGGGCCCTGGAGCGCTTGCAGAATCGGCGCGGCATCGTGATAGCTCAGCGGAATGGAGACAATGCTGGGCTGATTGCCCAGCGGCGAGCTGCGCGCCGAAGCGGGAAGATCCGGGGTCGAGGCGATGCCGGGCGTCTCCGGGTCGCCGGGATATTTGAAGAGGAACTGGACCGAGCCGCGCTGCACTCCGGTGGCGGGACGCCAGGGGCCCATCGGCCAGGCATCGCCCTTCACGTAGCCATCGTCCTGCGGATCGGAGTAGATCAGGACACCCGCTGCGCCACGGAGCTGGGCGAGATAGACCTTGACTCCGCGGAAATTTGCGCCGTAGCGGCAGAGGACCACCTTGCCGCGCACGTCCACATGCTCCTGGCGAAGCTTGTTGAAATCATCCAGCCGGCAGTAGTTCCCGTAGATGACCTGCGCCGTCACATCGCCCGAAGCCGAGGAGCCATTGAAGGCCATCACGACGCGGGGATTGTCTCCGGCCGGATCCGCCGCCAGATGTTCGGGCGTGGGGCCGCTCATCAGGCGCTTGCCGGCGGCGTCCCAGGCCTCGACCTGCACCTTCTTCGGCCAGTCCAGCAGCACCCGGTAAGGAACGATGTCGGTTTGGAGGCCGGCGGCGCGAAACTTCGCCGCGACATAGAGTGCCGTGCTGTAGTCCTCGGGAGTACCGGCCATGTGCGGCTCGGCGGTCAGGGTCTTCAGTTCCTGCCCGGCCAGTTCCGCGCTGGGAACAGCCAGGAACCGGTCTTCGATCCTGAGCTCTGCCGCAGTATCCCGAAAGCCAAAGATCTGCGGGGAAGGAGCGGGGAGCGGCTGCGAATCCAGCACCGAAACAATGGGGAAAAGGAACGCCAGCAGCAGATAAGAAAACGGCCTTCGCACGTTCATTGCAGGTCCTTGAAACCTCCCGACCGCGCGGCGGCGAGGTTCCTGGCCGTGCGCAACCAGACTCCCCAGCTTACACCCTGACAGGCTACTGCTTGGCGCCCACCGGCTCGGGTTCAAGGACCGGCTGCGGCTGAGCACAATGGGCGCAGCGCTTTGCTGCTGCCGGGATGTCGCTCAGACACTCCGTGCAGGTCTTGGTGGCCGGAGGCTGCGGCGGCACGGGGTCGTTTTTCTTCATGCGCTGCAAGAAGTAGTGCATCGGCAGCACAATGCCGAAGTACACCACCGTGGAGATAATGAGGAACGAGACCGCGGCATTGAAGAAGTTGCCGACCTTGATGTGGCCGCCATGAATGTTCAGCACGATACTGCTGAAGTCCGGCTTGCCCACCGTGGCGGCAATGAGGGGATTGAAGACGTCGGCCACCAGAGAATTGACGATGGCGTTGAATGCCGCGCCCAGGATCACGGCCACCGCGAGGTCAACCACGTTCCCCCGCAGGATAAAGTCACGAAAGCCTTTCAGCATCTTTCCCTCCTTTCGGGCCCGGGCGACTCTGCGCCCCTGCCTGGCTTCCCCATTGGCGCCGGGCGATGCTGGCCTCTAGCTGCCCCTCAGGATAACGTCAAAAGCGCAACAATGGCAGCCAGGATCATCAACTCGGCATAGAGAAAGATCATGACTCCGGCGTGATAGAGGCTCCAGCGCCGCTGCAGGCAGCGGGCGGTCTCACCCATACCCCAAAGGGCCAGAACCAGGGTCAGAATCTCCCATTTGGATCCGTGCAGATTATGGATGTTGGGGAAACCGGCGAGGCCCAGGGCGCCAAAAAAGGCGCCCACGGCCAGAACAATGCCGCGCAGCAGGGATTTTTGCCGGAGACGAAAGAACGACAAGCCGGGAAGCACGCCACTTCCAATCTAGCAATCGAGCCCGCTGCCTTACTTCGCCACCAGCTCCATCTCGCGCAGCGAGTCGGCATAGGGCGCCCGCAGCACCCCCCGCTCGGTAATGATGGCGGCAACATAGCGGCTGGGGGTGACATCGAACGCCGGGTTGCAGATGCCCACGCCGTGGGGGGTCAGTTGCTTGCCCGCATGGTGCGTCACCTCGCGCGCCGGCCGCTCCTCGATGGGAATCGCCTCGCCGTTCGGGGTCGCCAGATCGATGGTCGACCAGGGCGCCGCCACATAGAAGGGAATGCCATGCTCGCGGGCCAGGATGGCCACGTTATAGGTGCCGATTTTGTTGGCGACATCGCCATTGGCGGCGATCCGGTCGGCGCCCACCACCACGGCCTGAATCTTGCCCTGGCGCATGAGCGAAGCCGCCATGTTGTCGCAGATCACGGTGGTCGGAATGCCGTCCGCCATCAGTTCCCAGGCGGTCAGCCGCGCTCCCTGGAGAAACGGGCGCGTCTCGTCGGCATACACGTGCACCCGCTTGCCCTGCTCCACCGCCGCGCGGATGACGCCCAGCGCGGTGCCGTAGCCGCAGGTGGCCAGCGCCCCGGCATTGCAGTGGGTCAGGACTCCGCCCTCCGCCGGCAGCAGTTCGCCGCCAAAAGCCCCCATCGCCTTGCAGGCCGCGATGTCCTCGTCATACATCAGGTGCGCCTCGGCCAGCAGCTTCTCCTGGACGTCCAGGAGAGTTGCGCCCGATTTCCGCAGTGCGGCGAAAAGCGCTTTCATGCGGTCGATGGCCCAGAACAGGTTCACGGCGGTGGGCCGCGTCCCGGCCAGCCGGGCACAAATTTTGTCGAACTCCGGCGCAAATTCAGCCACCGAGGTGGCGGACGTCTTCAGCGCACCCAGGGCAACACCGTAAGCTGCCGAAACGCCGATCGCCGGTGCTCCGCGCACCACCATGGTGACGATGATCTCGGCTACATCCTCGTAGGTGGCCGCCAGCCGGTAGCTCTCTTCGAGGGGCAGTTTGGTCTGATCGAGGAAACGAACGCCTTCGGGGGTCCAGGTCAGGGTAGGAATCATTGCCATTCCAGTGTACTTGAGCGCCAGCTTTCCACAGACGGTAACCAAAGAGTGTTACCGAGGTTTCTCCCCGGCGGATGCCCCTGCGCTATTCTTCCTGGGTCGCACAGAAACCTTCCGGTGCGTCCAGAGCTTCCCCCGATGATGGATATTCTGATCGGTATCGCGTTCGTCTGTATGCTCTTCGCTCCCGCAATCGCGGCCAGCGCCGCGCAAGGAAAATCCAAAGATCCAGACATTTAGAAGGGAATAAGGGACATTCTCCCTCGGGCGGGGGCGGCTCCGCCTTCGCACCGAAAACTCGCGCCAGGGGTGGGCCAAGAGGTTCTTCGGACGCCGCCCCGTGGGCAAACACGTAACCAACGGAACCCGTGCCGCGATTACGGAAGTAGTACCCTCCTGCCTCTGCCGCGCTATTTCACTTTGTCCCATACCCGGTTACCTTTCAGACAGTCCTGCGTGGCTCGCTCACTCTGCGGGACCATAGCGGGTGCAATCCGCATGAAAGGGCTCCCATGATCGACTTTCTCGTCGGCCTCGCTTTCGTCGCGATGGTTCTCACCCCCGCCGCCGTGGCATTCGTCCAGCATTCCCGTTCGCAGAGCGATAGCGACCTCTAACAGGCCGCTTTCTTCCTGACGGCAACACCCAGCCTTTTTCTCTCCCGATACCGCCTGCCGCTCCGGCCTGCCTGCCACCGCCAGACTGATTCCCAAACCCAGAGTGTCTGTTTCCCCGCGCTTCGGCATGGGGAGATCGAGTCCTTCGCATGTCTCTCGCAGGGCGCGAAGGGGCATCGATTTCGTGACGCCGGATCACTGCTCTGTTGACCCCGGCCCCGTCCGCTCGTATCGTTGAATGTAGATACCTATGAGCGCCTCCAAGAACTCGATCCGGATCGGCATCGCGGTTGCCGTGATCGTGGGCACCATTGCGTGGCTGGCTTTCACCGGCTACAACTCCGACAAGAGCTATTACGTCACCATCGCCGAACTGGGTGGAATGGGCAACAAGGCCTACCACAGCCGGCTGCGCGTAGAAGGCTTTGTGAAGCCCGGCAGCATTCAGGAGAACGGCACGAACGTCGACTTCATCCTCGACGAGTTCGAGAGCCACTCCCCGAAGGCGGCCAGCGGACGCGTGCTCAAGGTGGAGTACAAGGGCACCGAACCGCCGCCCGACACGTTCAAGGACGACGCGCAGGCCCTCGCCGAGGGGACCTATGGCGCGGATGGCGTCTTCCACGCCACCACCCTGCAGGCCAAGTGCGCCAGCAAGTACGCCCCCACGCAGCCTAATGCCAACAAGACAGCCTCCGGCGGTGCGCCGGCTTCGCCCACGGCCGGCCAGGCCGCTTCCAACTGATCGCTCCACCCCGCACGAATGACCCTGAACCCGCCCGAGGCCGCCCCTTCCACCCTGTGTGCCCGGGTTGAGGAAGTTTCCAAGCTCTTTGGCTCCTTTGCCGCGCTGCGCCAGATCTCGGTGGAGCTCGAAATCGGCCGCTGTTACGTGTTGCTCGGCGAGAACGGCGCCGGCAAATCCACTCTTCTCCGCGTTCTCGCCGGTCTTCTCCATCCCAGTTTCGGCAAAGTCAGCGTCTTCGGCGGCCAGGAACCGCAACAGGCCCGCGACCGCATCGGCTACATGAGCCACGCGCCCATGCTGTACGACGAGCTCACCGGACAGGAAAACCTGCGCTACTTCGCCAGTCTCTATCCCGGCCGCGACTGCCTTTCCCCGGCTGAAGCGCTGGGCCAGGTGGGTCTCGATCCCAATCTCGACCGCACGCTGGGCCAATACTCGCAGGGCATGCGCCAGCGCACCTCGCTGGCCCGCGTTCTGCTGCCGGTACCGGAGCTGCTGCTGCTCGACGAGCCCTTTTCGAACATGGATATCGAGAGCGCCCGGCAGATGGTGGAGCTGCTGGCCAGGTTCCGGCAGGGCAACCGGACGATCGTGCTTACGACCCACCAGCGCGAACTCGCCTGGCCGATCGCCGACCACGTGCTCACCCTGCACGCCGGCCGCGTCGCCAGCTTTGAGGCCGGGAGGCCCACGCTATGAAGACCAACGGCGCGCGCTTCCTGGAATCGCTCAACATTCCGTTCGAGCTTCG
>DAIDLI010000116.1 GCA_027449545.1 Acidobacteriaceae bacterium
TTTGCCTATACTCCTGCGCAAGGGCGGACGCTGCTGCTTTCGCCTGCCGCTTCCGCTCCAGTTGCCGGCAGGCGCAGCGCACTGCTGGCCGCTGCGCGCAGTGGATATAATCTTCCCGATTCATCCCTGACAGAAGATTGACTTGAGATACTGAGGTTGGCGGGAGAGGACTGCCCGCTCATCGGGCTTGTCAGTGGAGTGTGCGCACTCGAAAACAGCGATAAAGGATGAGATTACCGATATGCGTTATGTAGCCGGAGTGGATTTGGGCGGGACCGCCGTGAACTACACGGTGGCCGATGAGAAGCAGAACATTCTGATTCAGGGGCTTTGCGAGCACCCGGCGCGCTCTGTGGAAGGCCCGGACATTTGCCTGACGCAGATTGCCGATGGGCTGGAGCTGGCGCTGGCGAAGGCCAAGGTTTCGCTGGCCGATGTGGCGGCAGTGGGGCTCGACACTCCCGGTCCCGCCAGTGCAAAGGGCGTGCTCAGCGCCAAGGGCTCGACGAACTTTGTGCATCCGGAGTGGGCCGGCTACGACATTCGCGGCGGACTCGAAAAGAAGATTGGCAAACCGGTGGTTTATCTGAACGACGCGAATGCCGCGGCGCTGTGGGGCCACTTTGCGCTGTACGGAACCGGCAGCGGCAAGACGACCATCTCGGTGATCGTAGGAACGGGCTGTGGCGGCGGCGTCATCATCGACGACAAGGTGATCGAAGGCCGGAACGGCTTCGGCGGCGAGCTGGGGCACGTGCTGATCCCCTACTCGGAGATTCCGGAGATCGAGGGCCTGAAGCCGGTCTGCAACTGCGGGCGCATTGGCGATCTGGAATCGCTGTGTTCGCTGACTTCGATTCGCATGAACGTTCTGCCGCATCTGCTCCAGAAGAATCCCGGCCACGAGCTGTGCCAGATGGAGATTGCCAAGGCGGCGTACAGCGCGCGCGGGCTGGCCGCCAAGGGCGACACGCTGTGCCGGCAGGTCTTTAAGGTGCAGGCGCACGCGCTGGGCCTGTTCTTCGACGAGATGATCAATACCTTCGATCCCGATGCGCTGATTATTGGCGGCGGCGTGCTGGAAGCTACCGAAGAGTTCAAGCAGTGGTTCATTGGGCAGATTCGCGCGGGCATGCCGAAACAGCGCGTGGAGCAGGCGGATATTCCGATCCACGTGATTCCGAACGGCGACTGCGCGGGCGCGCTGGGCGCGGCGATCGGCGCATTGCAGTTGCTGAAGTAAGCCGGTGGTAGCTTGTCGATCGTAGCTCTTCGTGGCGCGTGGAGGGCGTGCGTTCCCAGGTCTCCCAAGCGAGACCTGGGGCACCCCTTTTCGTGTAGTCCGAGGCCGCGCTAGACATCCGCGATTGCGCTCTTCGCGGCCTAGGGATGATCGAAGAGGCGGTTGAAGAAGGCGGCCTGCGTCTCCAGGGCCTCTTGGGCTTCAGGGATATCGATCATGTACCAGTGCGCGTGGGGCATGGCGTCGAAGACGGTCAATTCCGCCTGCACGCCGGCGCGGCGCAGGGCGCGGTAAAAATTCGAAGTGGCGCTCAGAAACATGTCGCGGGTTCCGGTCATGCACAGCGTGGGCGGAAGGCCGCTCAGGTCCCCCAGCAGAGGCGAGACCAGCGGGTCGCTGGTGGGATGATCGCCGAGGTAGCGGGCGTGGGAATTGGGATTGGGCAGATGCGCGCCGCGCAACCCGGGCACCGCGAAGAAGGCCTCCGAGTCGCCGTTGGTGGAGAAGTCCGCTGTGCCGGAGAAGAAGCCAAGCCCAGCGGGCATGGGCAGCTTTTCCGCTTTCACCCGCGCGGCGAACTGACCGGTGAGAATGGCGCCCGCGCTGGTGCCGAAGACGCCGATGTTCTCTGGCTTGTAATTCTTGAGCAACTCGCGATAGACGCCGATGCACTGGTTCACGGCAACGGGAAACTTGACCGCCGGGGAGAGCGTGTAGAGCACGCCGATGGTGCGCGTACGGGTCAGGGAGGCGATGGGAATGTTTTCGAGCGTGGAACCGGAATCGGTGACGAAACCGCCGCCGTGGAAGTTGAGCAGGACTTTGTCTTTGCGGGTCTCGGGAACAGCGGGCGGATCGAAGACACGCACCGGAACTCCGGCCATGGTCTGCCCGGTCATCTTGACGGGATAGAGACGGAAGGCCAGTTCGGTGAGCTGCCTGGACTGCTCGGATCCTGCGGCGGGCGCCCAGGCGATGCCCTTGGCCAGATACGCCTGGCCGCGCGGCGAGAGCGTCCTGGGCACAGGAATCACGCGGGTGATGTGCGCAGTGCCGTCGGGAGCGATGGTGGTGGTGTCAGGGTTCCCGGCAGCTGAGGGAGCGCCGGATTGGGCGAAGACGCGCGTCAGGCTTACGGAGGCGAGGGCGGCGAGAAAGCTGCGGCGGCGAAGACCGGGACCTGGGCTGGACATGGTGGAATGCTCCCCGAAGATTTGTTTCTGTTGCGGATCAATTATACGAATGGATAAGGCCGGGCCGTCACCCGCTCAGGGCGCGCCGCTGGCTTGAGGAACTGAACCAGGGAATTGAATGCCAGCCCTCTGCCGGGTTCGCCGAGGCTGCTGGGCCGCGATGCTTACCCTGCGCTTTGCTGCACGACCGCGTTGTAGCCGTCGTTGAGCAGGCGGTCGCGCCACTGGTCGGCGATGGCGCGGCTGGTGAAGGGGCCGATGCGGACGTGGAGCAGATTGTCGCCGGGATCGCGCCGCACGCTCACCGGGTAGTTGCGCTTGCGCAGCGCCGCCATCAGCACACTGGCATCTTCGGGATTGGAGACCGCGGCGATCTGCACCATGAACTGCGGTCCGATGGCCGGGTGGACGGCGGCGGGCGCTGAGGCCTGTGCCGGTTCGGACGTGCTGGCGGGAAGCGCCGGGTGCACGAGCGGCTGAGATGCGGGAGTGCTGGGCGCTGCGGGAACCGCGGCAGATGGAGTCGCGGACGGAGCCCCCGTTCCAGGGGCGGCGGCAGCAGGCTCCCCGTCCGCCGGGGGCGGAGCAGCGATCGGCACCTGGGCGATGGCGGAGGGCTTGGGGATGGAGCCGCTGGCTTGCAGAGGCTCCTGATCGGGCGCGGGCTGGGGTGTTGTGATGGCGTTTGGTCCGGAGTCGCGGTGACCGACGGCATAGCCCATGCCGAAGCAGAGCCCGCAGAGCAGCACCAAGCCGCAGAAGATCGCCACCAGAGTTCCCGACCCCAGGGTCAGCTCCGTGTCCCTAGTGGGACGCTCCACCTTGTGCTCGTCAAATACACTGCGCATGCGCAAATCCTTCGCCTGCTCCTATGCTACGACCTCCGCGCACCGAACGTAACGGCTGAAACCAATTTCAGGAGTCAGTACCGTGTCCAGGTGGATTTGTGCTCTCCCAGGTCTCTAGATCGAGACCCGGGGCACCCAAATTCGCTGCTTTGATTACGAAATCACAAAGACACGGTACCAGGCTGGATCGAGGCGCAGCTCAGGCGTTTTTGCCCGGGGTGGCATCCGCGGTCAGCTTCTTGAGAAACGTGAGCAGCTCGATGGGCAGCGGGAAGACCACCGTGGTGTTCTTCTCGACGCCGATGTCGGAGAGCGTTTGCAGGTAGCGCAGTTGCAGGGTCATGGGCTGCGTGGCCATGAGGGCGGCGGCATCCACCAGCTTTTGCGCGGCGTTGAACTCGCCTTCGGCGTGGATGATCTTGGAGCGCTTCTCGCGTTCGGCCTCGGCCTGCTTGGCCATGGCGCGCAGCATCTGCTCGGGCAGGTCCACCTGCTTCACTTCCACCGAGATCACCTTCACGCCGAAGGGCTCGGTGCGCTGATCGATGATGGTCTGGATGCGCAGGTTGAGGCGGTCGCGGTGGCTGAGCAACTCGTCCAGCTCTACTTCGCCGAGCACGGAGCGCAGCGTGGTCTGGGCGAACTGCGAGGTCTGATAGACGTAGTTCACCACTTTGATGGCGGCGTCGTTGGGATTGACCACATAGAGCGTGACCACCGCGTTGACCTTCAGGGTGACGTTGTCGCGGGTGATGATGTCCTGCGGCGGAACTTCCAGCACCTCCTGACGAAGGGAGATGCGGACCCTCTGGTCGAGCGGCCGGAAGACGAGGATGATGCCCGGTCCCTTGGGCGCGGGCAGCGCGCGGCCCAGCCGGAAGATCACGGCGCGCTCGTACTCGCGCAGGATCTTGATGGAGTTGAGCAGGTAGAGAACGACAATCGCGACCAGGATGAGAGTCGGCAGAGGCAGATCGGACGCGGACATGGGAACCCCTCGAGCGGCAAATGGAATATCGCAAGCGATTGTACTCCAGTTGCTTGGGGAATCTGCCGCAAAGCTTCGAGGAGGCTTTTGACAGGGCCGCCCCGCTGGCGAGGAGGACCGCGAGCGGGGCGGGGAGTTATTCGGAGTTGCGGCTGCCGTTGGGGCCGAAGAAGTTGAAGGTCAGGGTCATCATGGGAGTGACGATGCGGGGATAGTCACCGCGCTCGATGGGGAGGTTGACGCCGGCGCCCCAGGTGAGTGCGAAGCGCTTGCCGGCGGGCCAGGTGTATTCCACCTCCGGCGCCGCCGAGAGATACGAGTAGGAGGGCGCGGTGGCCTTGCCAAAGAACAGGTTGTGCAGGCTTTGCGACTGCCCATCGAACTCGGTCAGAAAGCCGATGCCACGCCTCGAGTTCAAGACGTACTCCAGTGCGGCGCTGTAGTAGAGCAGGTTGCCATCCACCATGCGAACGTGGGAGCCCGATGGGACGGTGCCGATGTTGTTGTCATAGCCGTATCCCTGCGCGACATTGGTGGGATCCTCGACCAGGTCGCCAATCTGTCCGTAGAAGGAGAAAGGCTCAAAGCGCTTGCGGATGAGCAGCGACATGCCTTCCTGAAATGTGCCGTTGCCGAACTGGTCCACGCCGTACCGGCTGGGCCGCAGCCCGGAGGCATTTCCGGAGGGCAAGAAGAAGTCGGTGGTGAGGGCGAGCGCCGGCCAGGCCAGCAGCTTGTGGGTGTTCTGGTCGTCGGTTAGCTGGTATTTGAAATCGAGGTGCGCATCGCCGGGACCGAACTGGCTCACGGAAGAGCCGGTGGCAGAGGCCGGATTCGCAGCCGTGTTGAGGATGAGCGGAACCTGGGCGTCGAATTCGAGGTTGTGGCCCAGGCCCATGGCGGACTTTTGGTTGAAGTTCATGCTCCGCGAGCCGTCCTTCTTGTAGTCGAACAGGTAGGGTTCCCAGTAGGACGAGCCCATCGGTTCAACCTCGGCGGTTCCGGTGAAGAAAGGACCGCTGGTGGTCGGCCCCCACTGGTGCTGCGATGGCGGCCTGGACTCGGGAAGGGTGAAGGACTCGGGCGGCAGACCGCTGAGGCTGTCGCTCATAGCCAGCGTGGTGGGTGCGGCTTCCCGCGTAGCAGGCTGAGCCGCGCTGCTCGAATACGGCGCGAACAGGTTGCTGGGCTGGTTCTTTGGCGGTGGCGCGGACCAGACCGGTCTCGCCAGGCCCAACAGCGCCAATGCCACGGTACAAACGGCACACACGGATAACCTGCAGTTTCGGCGCATTCGATCCCCCCGTTGCGTGATGTTTTTTTCGAGCGCCGCTAGCAGGCTTGCCCGTGAAGAGCTTGCTGACTCTTCGCGTTCACGCACCCTGAAAGAAGCAATTGCCGTGCCATATTGGGAGGGTTGACTGTGGAGGCTGTAAGCCTCAGGAAGATAAGGGATTACTCCAATTGGAGCGGCAGGGGGCGAGCTTGCGGCACGGGGGTGCGGGCGCAGCCGGGAAAACTTTGCGCGATCGGGCAGTTTTTACTCGAAGTGCAAGGAATTGCACAGGTTGTTTCTCGTTGTCACGGCCAAGTGCGGATTGCCGTGGTTTAGCGCTTCTCTTCGAGTTCGACCGGTGCGGGGGCAGGGGCGACGTAGAGCAGCATCTGGTCGTGGCCGGTGACGCGCAGGGTGGCGCCGGCCGGAACCGGCTGGCTGGCGGTGGCCCGCCAGATCTCGCCTTCCACCAGCACGTGGCCGCTGGGTGCGAGGGCTTCCATGGCCTTGGCCTCATAGCCCACCAGGGCGTCGGCGCCGAGCAGCGCCTTGCGTTTTCGCGCACGGGTGGCCAGGCGGACCAGAAACACTGTGATCAGACCGAAGCCGATGCTCACGGAGATGGCCACCGCCGGGCTGACGCCCATCTGCGGGACCGGGGCTGCCACTAGCGTGAGCGTGCCAAAGGTGAGGCAGACGATGCCGGCGATCGCGAGCGCACCATGGCCGCCGAATTTTGCTTCGAGGACCAGCAGCACCAGCGCGGCGATCAGGAGCAGGACGGCGGTGTAACGGATGGGCAGCAGATTGAGCGCGAAGATGGCCAGCAGCACCATCAGGGTGCCGAGCGCGCCGGGGACGATGGTGCCCGGGGTATTGAATTCGAGGTAGATGAGCAGTGCGCCGCCGACCAGGAAGAGCAGCGCGATGTTGGGATTCACCAGCCAGCCCAGCAACTCATCGCGCAGGGTAGAGCGCAGCACGACGATGCGGGCATTGGCCAGGTGCAGGGTGGTTTTGGAGCCGTCCATGCGGGTGATCTCGCGCCCATTGAGCTCGTTCAGAAGTTGCGTGTCGCTGTTGGCGACGACGTCGATGAGGTGCTGGTTGAGGGCTTCTTCCGCGGTGTAGGAGTGCGATTTCTCGGTTGCAGCGGCGGCGGCTTCGGCGTTGCGCCCGCGGCGCGTTACATAAGAACGCAGAAAGGCCGCGGCATCGTTCTCGATCTTCTGCATCTCGGTGGGATCCATCTTGCCCATCCCGGAGACTACATGGGCCGCGCCGGCCTCGGTGCCGGGGGCCATGGCGGCGACATCGGCGGATTCGAGGATGAAGAAGCCTGCCGAGCCGGCGCGCGCGCCGGAGGGGGAGACGTAGACGATGACCGGGACTCGGGAGCCGAGGATGGCGCCGACCATCTCGCGCATGGAGTCCACCAGTCCGCCGGGGGTGTCCATCTGGATGAGCAGAGCCTGCGCGCCGTCGCTGTTGGCGGCAGCGATGGCGCGCTTCAACTCGTCGGCGCTGACTGGCTGGATGGTGTCATCCAGGATCATCTTGTCGACGAGCGGCTGCGGTGGCTGCTGGGGCAGCGCCAGGGGAGGCAGACCTATTGTCATGGCGGAGAAGAGCGCGGCCGCAAAGGCCATTCTGACGAACCGTTGCAACGTGCCGTAGCGTCCCATTTGGCCCATCCCTTACCGAGCTCGGAGGCGCGGAAGATTCCGACAGCCAAGCATACAGCGGAAGGGGGCCGGGGAGCAGCCCTGTTCCGCTACGCAGGGCTACCTTGCGGGTACGGTGGAGGTTTGAATCCGGTGCAGCAGTTGCTGTGCCTCCGTGTTGGCGGGGTCTGCCTGGACGGCGCTTTCCGCTTCGGCCTGGGCGCTTTTGAGGTCGTGGGCTGCAAGGTCAGCGCGAGCCAGGATGAGGTGGGCGTCGGCGCCGGGACTCAACGCCAGGGCCTGACGGGCCTCGCGGCGGGCTCCCTGCAGGTCGCCACTGCGGAGGCGCACGCGGGCGAGGCCGAGATGGGCGTCGGCAGATTTGGGATCGGCAGTTGCGGCCATCTGGTAGAGACGCTCGGCTTCAAGAACCAAGCCGCGGCTGAGATAGCCCTTGGCTTGCGCACAGAAGGTCTTGGCACGCTGCTGGGGACTCAGCGCCGCTACCCGGCGCGCGTCCATCTCGTCGAGCATCTGCGAGGCCTGGCGGAAGGCGGTCTCGTCGAAGGTGCGCGCAATCCGCTCCAGCGGGTCGGGCGCAGCGGGCGGATCTACGGTTGCGGTGGATGCGACGGCGGGTGCGGCAGCGGGATGTTTCCATGCCTGCAAAAGCGAGGCTGCCTCACTGTCGTTGGGCCGCAGCTTCAGGCACTGCGTCAGCTCATTGAGCGCGGCGGTGCTGTTGCCGTGGCGCTTGAGGCTCACGGCGAGATTGAAGTGGTAATCGGCGTCGCGGGGATCGTCGGCTGCTGCCTGGATGAACTTGGGAGTGCCGTCGCGGCCCTGGCGGCTGAGCGCCACGCCCTCGTTGTTGACCACTTCGGCCAGCGGGAGGGTTTTGGCGACCTCTGCGAACTCCTTGTAGGCCTCGGGATAATTTCCGGAGAAGAGCAACGACAGGCCACGGTAGAAGCTGGCTTCGAGGCCGTCCGGGCCCTTGCGGTCCACCTTGGAGAAGGCGTCGGCCGCGCGATCGTACTGCTGGCTCCGGTACTCTTCGCGTCCCAGGGCCATCCACGCGGGGCTGAAGTCGGGGCTGAGCTTCACCGAAGTTGCGAGATGCCGCATGCGTTCCGCCTGATCCGGCTCGGTAATGCCGCGGATGTACTGTTCATAGGCGGAGAGGCTCAGGCTGCTGCCTTCGGCCACGAAGGTTTCCTCGGCCACATTGAGGGAGGGATCGAGCTGGCGGGTGAGCTTCCAGGCGAGGCGGTCGAAGATGGCGATCATGCTGGTCATGGGCCCCTGCGCGGAGACCGCGGCCAGCATCTTGAGATGCGGCACATTGACCACTTCCGCCTGGGCGACCAGGTCCTGGCCGTTGAGCGAGAAGCTGCCCACGATGATGGAGTCGGCGTCCAGGGTCTGGGCCAGCTTGATTTCGCTGGCGCGCGAGGGCTGGAAGTTGGGCGGCAGGCCGAGATGATCCAGCGCATAGACGCGATCGGCGCGGGTCATGGGCGCGAATCCGGCCGATGCAAAGCGGCTGGAAAGCAGGTTGGCCGCCGCTTCGCGAATCCAATCCAGATTGAGTTCGCCGGTGCGGTTATCGAAGGGAATCACCAGCAGGATGCGGCCACGGTCGGCGGCGGAATGCTGGATGGGGGGCGCGGAGGGTGACTGCGCGGCGCTGCAAACGCCCGGAATCAGGAGGATAGAGAGCCCAAGCACAGCGCCGACGGCAAGCCGCTGCGCTGTCCGCCGGCTAAAAAGAAAGAAATTGAACACGACACTCAAAATTATAGGCGGTTCCCGGCTGCGCGGATACCCGGAGCGGTCGGTTGCGGCGCCTGCGCTAAGGCTGCGTCTGCGCTGCGGCAATTGGAGCCGCCCGCAGGATGCGAAACCCCTGTTCGCCCTTCGGGCCTGCTGTCCCCCAGGCGAGGTAGGCCTTGTTGTTCTTCACGCGGATGGTCAGCAGGTTGCCCAGCATGGGTGCTCGGTCTTTCACCCAGCACGGCCTGGAGGGGCAGGCAAGCTCAAAGATTCGCCTCGCAGTTTGAACGCGCAGGAAAGGCGTCCAGGTGGTCTCGGTCACCATGGTGGGAGGGCCGCTGGAACCAGTTTCGACAGGGGCAACAGGTACGGCCGTGACCGGTGCTCCGCCTGTGACGGGAACACCGGTGACCACGCCCCCATCCGCTGGCCCAGTGGGGGTCATCAGCACGGGTGGGCCGCCAGTGACGGGAATGGCTGTCACCGGCCCGCCAGGCATCGACGAGGACGTACGACTCTGCACCATCTTCTGCACATCGCCCCGCTCGACTCCATTGCCCACTACCGCGCAGCTCTCTGCGCCTCCCGCGCCTGTGGATGCCGGCAGACGCGGCGGAGCCGTGAGCTCAGTGGAAAGGATCAGCAGCTTTTCCTCACCCCTTCCGGGGGCGGCGATACGCGCGATGGATGAGCCCTCGCGGTCGACACGGAAATGAATCGTATCGTCGACGGCAATCGGTCTTCCGGCGATCGTGCACAGCGGTGGCGTGAATTGGAAGAGGCTCGCCCAGACGCATTGCATGCGGTAGGTCTTATCGGCCGTCTGGATGGTGTAGACAGTACCGTCCTCGGTTGTGATCTGCGCGACGATACCCGATTCGGGGTAGGTATGCTTGTTTTCAGCCCGTAGTGGCGCCACGCTACTCAGGAAGAAGCCGCAAACTGCAAGACCGAGCGCCACCCGCATACATGGGAGTCCAGGCATGGCAATCCCTTCTGAGAATGAATCCGCCTGCTGCTTTCCCGAGCCCTGGTGCCCTCAAGAGCGAGATATGCAGGCGGGGCGCGTTCGCCGGTACGGATGCATTTCTTCTACTACTGACACCGGAATCGGCGGAAGGTTTCCCCAATAAGCAATTCTGCAGCGCGAGGCTTCAGTGCCCGATGGCGTCATCGCGCCACAGGGCGACGCCGCCGAGAAGGCCTTCTTCGTTGGAGACGATGGTGACATCCTTGGGCAGCTTGAAGGTGATCTTCTTGGTATTGCCGCCGCCCAGGTAGAGGTGGTCCCAGTTGAAGGTGTGCGCGGTCTGCTGGATGGTCAGCAGCAGCATTTTGTTCCAGTGGTGCTTGCCGAAGCGATCAAGGCCGCGGCGGCCCAGGTAATCCTCGTAGGTGTGCTTGCGCCAGGGGTGGTGGCCGAGCTCGAGGCCGGGGCAGAGGCGGCCGTCGGTGTAGAGGGAGGAGCCCATGCCGGTGCCCAGGGTGATGACCATCTCGACGCCTTGGCCCTTGATGGCTCCATAGCCCTGCACGGCGGCATCGTTGGCGACGCGCGCGGGCTTCTTCCAGTGCTTCTCGATCTCCTGCTGGAAGTGGAAGCCCACCCAGGCCGGGTGCAGATTGGCCGCGGTGTAGGTGACGCCCTTCTTCACCACACCGGGAAAGCCCACCGAGACGCGGTCGAAGCCGGGTAATTTCTTGACCAGGGTGTCGAGTCCCTTGAGCACGGCGCGCGGGGTCGGAATGGCAGGCGTGACCACGCGCTCGCGCTCGGTGAGGGGATTGCCGGCGGGGTCGAGCAGCATGGCCTTGAGGCCGGAGCCGCCGATGTCGATGGCGAGCGTGATGGGGCCGCGGGCGGTTTTTGCCGAAGGTTTCGAGGCGCGCTTTTTGGCTGGAGCGGATTGGGGAGGCATCGGCAAAATTGTAAATCCGTTCCCCACCATAGCGACAAAATCAGCGACGCGGCCAGGGCGGGGCACGCGGGTTTCTGGCCCGGTGTTCAGGACCTTTTGCGGGAGATCTGGAGGACGGTGGCGTAGTCCTGCACCAGGGAGCCTCCGTAGTTGGCGTTGATGAGGTTTTCGATGCGATCGAGCAGGTGTTGGAGCCGCGGTGCAGGCAGCATTTGAAAGTCGGCAAAGGTACTGAGCATCTGCACGTACTGCGCCGCGGTGTAGGGAAGCGACCACAGGTGGAGGCGGTAGACCGCAGGCTCAAAGATCTCCTCCGAGACCTCTTCGCGTTCCGCTTCGACGGCCTCCTCAGGGCGGGGAAGCTGAGCGCGCCGCTTGACCAGCTCCGGTGCGTCCTCGGCGTAGATGCTGGCCGCATCGTCCAGAAAGGCATCGCAGGAGCCGTTGCGGATGTGGCGGTTGCGCCAGATGGCCAAGTGGCCGCCTGACTTGAGAAGCGCTGCGATGCGCCGATCGCGCGTGGCCGGGTTCAGCCAGTGATAGGCGGTGGCGGCATAGATGAGATCGTAACGATCGGTGGTGGTCCAGGTATCGAAGTTGGCGACGATGATCTTCACGCGCGGATAAGCCGCGAGCCGCTGGCGGGCGAGGGCAGCCATGTTCTCGCCCATCTCGAGGCAATCGATGGCGAGTCCGCGGGTGGCGAGGGCCTGCGTCGCGTGCCCGGTGCCGCAGCCAATCTCGAAGATGCGCGAGGCCGGCCCGGCACTGGAGAGCGCGATCAGATCGTCAAAGACCGCTTTGGGATAGGAGGGGCGGTTCTGGTCGTAGAGGCTCGCCACCTGGTTGAAGGTCTGCCGCATCTCGGTGCGGGTTCCGATCTTGGGCATTTCATAAGGCATGGCGGTGGGGAAGCGGGTGCGTGGGTTGGCAGGCGCCAACGTGAGCGCCTGGCGATGAGGAAGTCCCGTTCTTTTCGCGGCGGGACTGCGAAAAGAACGGGAGCAGGGAAGTGCAACGCTCACTCCGCGGGATGCGAGGGTGCGGAGGGCTGGGTGGTTTGCGGTTGAAACTCCTGGTTCATCCAGCGTTCGATGGCCTTCATGTTCTGCGGCCGGCCCAAAAAATCTTGGACGAGCTGGGTGGCCGGGCGGGTAGCGCCTGGCTCCAGCACGGTGCGGCGGTAACGCATGGCTGTGGGTCCGTCGAGCAGGTGGTTGGGATCGAACTGATCGAAGAAGTCGATGGCAATGACTTTGTCGAGCACGTAGGTGTAGTAGTTGGAAGCGTACTCGGTGAGGTGCGTGAAGACGGCGAAGAAGTGATCGTTGGGCACCGGGGTGAAGGTGTTGAAGCGCTCCATGTCCTGGCGGTAGAGGCCATCGAAGTGGATGGTGGCCGGGGGCAGCGTGTGGAGTTGCAGCGAATAGGTGGAATAGAGGAGCTGGTTCTGAATCCAGCGTCCGCGGCCGTAGGCGCTGGCGGCGTTCATGCGCGCCACCAGGGTGGCCGGAATCGGCTCGCCGGTCTGGTACTGCTTTGCAAACGACTGCAGGATGGCGGTGGAGTGGAACATCTCTTCGAGCATCTGCGAGGGGGACTCGACGAAGTCGCCTTCCACGTCGAAGCCGCCCTGCCCGCTCCACTCGCCCTGGCTGCCGAGGATGTGGTGCATTAAGTGGCCGAACTCGTGGAAGAAGGTGACCACTTCGTCGTACTGCATCAGTCCGGGATCGCCGGCGGCGCCGCCGGAGAAGTTGCACACCAGCATGCCCTCGGGCAGTTGGCGGCCGCCGATACCGGGCACCACGGGCGAGGAGGAAAACCACTTGTCCTTGCCGGTGCGCGGGTGCATGTCGAGATAGATGCGGCCGAGATGCTTGCCCACATTGCCGGGCGCGGCGTCGTAGACGTCGTAGACATCGACCGAGGGATCCCATACCACCGCGTTCTTTACCTGCTTGAAGGAGACGTGAAAGAACCTGGCTGCGGTCTGGAGGATGCCGGCCTGCACCTCTTTGTAGGGGAAGTAGGGGCGCACGCTCTGCGCGTCGAAGTTGAGCTTGGCGCGGCGGTACTGCTCCATCCAGTAGAGCGAGTCGGCCAGGCTGATGGACTTGACGCCGGGTTGCCGCTGCTGCACGAAGGCGAGCAACTCGTCGTATTCGCGCTGCGCTACGGGGTGCGAGGCCGCGTCCACCTGGTCGATGAGCTTTTGCACATTGGCGGCCGAGCCGATCATCTGGTCGGCGGTGTCGAGATCGGCAAAGGACTTGTAGCCCAGAGTGCGGGCCAGCTCTTCGCGCGCGGTCAGCAGGTCGCGCAGCACCGCTTCGTTCTGCGGATAGGCGCGGCCGTGATAGGCCAGGAACATGCGCATGCGGAGATCGGCATTGTTGGCGAAATCGAGGACCGGTCCTTCATCGGGCGCGTCGGTGGTCAGGGTGTAATTGCCTTCGGCATCGGGCTTGTGGCGGGCGATGTAATCGGCGGGGAGGCCATCGAGCTGGGCGCGGGTGGCCTTGATGCTCAGGGTGCCATTGGCGACGTTGCGGCCGAATTCGAGCGAGTCGTTGGTGATCCTCTCCTGAAGCGCGCGGACCCTGGCGCGGGTGGCGGCATCTTTGTCGACGCCGGCCAGGCGGTATTCCAAGAGCGTGCGCTGCAAGTAGTGGCGCGTGGCCGCGTCCCCGGCGGGCAGCGGAACGGCGGCGAGCGCGCGATAGACCTGCGGATTCAGGCTCAGCTCGGTATTGGCGGCCGATACGACAGCGGTCATCTTCTGGCCCATGTCGCGCATGGCGGCGGTATCGGCCAGCGAGTAGAGCAGGTAGGCGTTGTTGTTCGCGAGGGCCAGTTCGTTCTCGGCATCGTCGTAGGGGCGCAGGGTGTTGGCGACTGTGCGCGGTCCGGTGACGGCCACGAGTTTGGCGATGTCGGCCTTCTCCGCGGCCAGACGCTGGTTGACCCAGGCTTGCAGTGCGGCGGGGCTTTTGGCCTCTACCCAGGCATGAAGCGGATCATTGCTCTGCGCCGCGGACGGGAGCGTAAGGGCGAGCAGAGCGCAGAGCAGAGCAGAACAGGTTGCGCATTTCATGCGGGGAAGTATTTCACCTCCGGCCGCGAAAGGGAAGGCAGGCCGGGCCGGCGATCAGTCACCCGGTAGACTGGTGCTGAGCCCATGCCTTTATGCTGCGAAGTCGCGCTGCCGGTCCCGCTGGACCGGACTTTCACCTACGCGTTGCGGGAGGGGCAGCGGCCGGTACGCGGCGCGCGGGTCATTGCGCCGTTTCGCAACGAAAAGCTGATCGGGGTCGTGACGGCGACCGAGGTGGCCGCGCCGGCGGATTTCGAGGTGCGGCATCTGGATGCCGTGCTGGATGACGAGCCGCTGCTCGAAGAGTCGCTGCTGAAGCTGGCGGAGTGGATCGCGCAGTATTATCTTGCGCCGCTGGGCGAGGTGCTGCGCGCCATGCTTCCGCTGATGGCGGAGGTGCGGCGCACGGTGTACTACCGCATCACCGATCTGGGCCGGGATGTGCTGGCCAAGGCACTGGAGGCGGCCCACGGGGGCGAATTGTCTCACCTCTTTGGCCGTGGCCGGGAGATGAGTCGCGAGGACGAGGAAGCAGCGGGGGCTTCGATTGCCCCGCTCGCGAAGCACACGAGCGGCTTTGTTCAGGATGATAAGGGAAGCAGGCCGGAGAAGCGCAAAAAGCTCTCCGGCGAAGCGCTGGATCTGGAGATGCGGGTGCTCACGCGGCTTTCTTCGGGGGAGCCGGTCAAGGTCTCCACGCTGCGGACGGCGACCGCGGCGTCGTTGCAGGTGCTGGCGGCGCTGGTGCGGAAGAAGTGGATTGCCCGCGAGACATCGGCGGTGGAGCGCGATGCGCGGCGGCTGGAGCGGTTTGCCGTGCTGATTCCCGAGAGCAGGCTGCCGAAGTTGACGGAGAAGCAGCAGGCGATCCTGGCCGAGCTGGCGGCGTGCGGCGGGGAGATGGCGCTCGACGAGCTGCGTCAGCGCGAACTGTCTTCCTCCACTTTGCAGACGCTGGTGCGGCGCGAGCTGGTGCGGATCGAGGAGCGGCCGGCAGCCTTCCGGCTGGGCGGCATTGCCCGCCGCAAAGAGCCGTTTGAATTGAACCCTGCGCAGAAGCAGGCGCTGGAGACCATCGCCGGGGCGCTGGGGGAATTCCATTCCTTCCTGCTGTTTGGAGTGACGGGCTCGGGGAAGACAGCGGTGTATCTGGCGGCGATGCACAAGGCGCTGGAGCGGGGCATGTCGGCCATCCTGCTGGTGCCGGAGATCGGCCTCACGCCGCAGACAGTGGGCGTGCTCGACGCGGTCTTCGGCAGCCGCGTGGCGCTGCTGCACTCGGCGCTCACGCCCGAGGAGCGCAGCGAGCAGTGGCGCCGCATTCAGCGTGGCGACGCGCCGATCGTGGTGGGCACGCGCTCGGCCATCTTCGCGCCCGCACCGAAGCTGGGGCTGATCCTCATCGACGAGGAGCACGACCAGAGCTACAAGCAGGAAGAGACGCCGCGCTACAACGCCCGTGACGTGGCGGTGATGCGCGCCAAGATCACCGGAGCCACGGTGGTGCTGGGGTCGGCCACGCCCGCGCTGGAGAGCTGGCAGAATGCCGTGCAGGGCAAGTATGCCCGCATCGAGCTGCGCGACCGGGTGATGGACCGGCCGCTGCCCGAGGTCGAGCTGGTGGACATGCGCCGCGAATTCCAGGAGACGGGGCAGGAGCAGCTCTTCTCGCGCGCGCTGATCGAACAGACCAAGGCTGCGCTGGAACGCGGCGAGCAGGCGATCATCCTGCTGAACCGCCGCGGTTACTCGTTCGCGGTGATCTGCCGCGCCTGCGGGCAGAAGCTGGAGTGCCAGAACTGCGCGATCGCCCTGACGCATCACAAGCCTGCGTCGGAAGACGGAATCGCACGCGAAGGACAGCGGCTGGAGTGTCACTACTGCGGTTATCGGCGCACGGTGCCGGCGCGCTGCCCGAAATGCGAGAGCGAATACCTCTACTACCTGGGCGCCGGCTCGCAACAGGGCGAGGAGCGGCTGGCGGAGATCTTTCCCGGGGCGCGCATCGGGCGCATGGACCGCGACACGGTGCGCGGCCGCTACGATCTGGAGCGGCTGCTGGCGCGTCTGCACTCCGGAGAGATCAACCTGCTGGTGGGCACGCAGATGATCGCCAAGGGACACGACATTCACGGCGTCACGCTGGTGGGCGTGGTGGGTTGCGATCACTCGCTGAGCATGCCGGATTTCCGGGCCGCCGAGCGCGTGTTCCAGCTCATGACCCAGGTCTCGGGCCGTGCCGGGCGGGGCGATCTGCCCGGCCGCGTGGTGGTGCAGACCTACTATCCCGATCACTACGCCATTCTTGCCGCCATGAAGCACGACTACGCAGCCTTTGCGGAGCGCGAGCTGAAGTACCGGCGCTGGATGCACTATCCGCCCTTCGGGGTGCTGGCGAACGTGCTGGTGCAGTCGCAGAAGCTGGAGGAGGCATCGGGCTGGGCGGCCGTCCTCGGCAAGTATCTCGCCCAGAGCCAGAGCGGCGGAGGGGCTGTGCGGGTGCTGGGGCCGTGTACCGCGCCTATCGCGCGGATCAAGGGCGTGTATCGCTTCCACATGATTCTGAAAGCTGCCTCGCGCAAGGCGCTGAACGCTGCCCTGCGCGGGATGCTGGCGCATGCAGAATCCGCTGGGGTGCCGCGGCGAAACCTGGTTGTGGACGTGGATGCGGCGCGGCTGATGTAAGGGAGCAGACCCTAGTTTCCGGCCTTCCAGTCGCGCACCAGGGACAACAGGGAATTGTCATAGAAGGGCATCGCGGTGAAGGTGAGGACCAGCACCAGGAGGCCAAGCACGAACAGCAGGACCCTTCCGCGGGTGAGCGGAAGCTCCTGGCTGACGCGCGGGTGACGCATGGCGGGAATGAGCAGGAAGCCGCCCCACAACAGCCAACCCATCCAGAAGAAGACACCGGCCACAAGAAGTACGTAGGGGAGCACGCGGGTGGTGAAGCTGTGCAGGCGCGGGGAGACGGCGTAGAGGACGTGTCCGCCGTCGAGCTGGCCGCCGGGGATCAGGTTGAGCGAGGTGATGAAGAGGCCGATCCAGCCTGCGACCAGGATGGGATGGGGGGAGAGGTGATTGAAGCCGGGCAGGCGCGGATCCCAGTGGAGCAGAAGACGGTGGATGAGCCGGACGGTGAGGGGCTCGCCGCCGAAGCGGACGATGGCGTCCGGGGCGCGGACAGGCGCGGGCGTGCTGAGCAGGAAGCCCGCGGCGATGGCGATGGTGGAGGCCACATAGCCGGCGAGAGGCCCGTAGATGCCGATGTCCATCAGCGCATTCGCGGTGGGAATTCTGGAGCGGATGCGGATGACCGCGCCGGCGGTTCCGCTCAAGGTGGGGGCTGGCAGCACCCAGGGCAGGGTGGCATGGACGCGATGGGCGCGGCAGGCGAAATAGTGGCCGAACTCGTGGAGCAGCAGGATGGCGAGGAGGCTGAGCGAGAAGGCAAATCCGCTGGCGAAGAGATCCGGGTGCCTGGTGAGCCAGAGCCACGGCCACAGGTCGCTGTCGCGAACCACCGGCGGCATGCCTTCCAGAAAGTTCTGCATGAAGCGGGCGCCGTTGGCGGTGGTGGTCACCAGGGTGGCGGCAAAGAGCAGGATCGGAAGGCCGTACTCACGCAGCAGGGATCTCGGCGGGTGAGGCTGGCGCCGGCCGGATCGCGCCTGTTGCAGCGGGGACTGCTCCGGAGGCGCAACGCACGCGTCGGATCCTGCGCCCTGATCCAAGCCGGCAGCGGAGGGCATCGGGGCTACTGCTGCTGAGCGGGTGCTCCGCCGTCCTCGATGGAGTGGAGCTCCTTGCCAGGCTTGAAGCGAACCGCTTTGCCGGGGGCGATGCTGACCTCGGTGCCGGTGCGCGGGTTGCGGCCGATGCCGGTCTTGCGGGCGCGGACGCTGAACACGCCAAAGCCGCGCAGTTCGATACGCTCGCCGGCGGCCAGAGCCTGTTTCAAGCCTTCAAACACGGTGTCCACCGCAGCTTCAGCCTTGGTGCGTGGCAATCCCGTACGTTCGATCACTTGATGGACGATGTCCTGTTTGATCAATGGATACCTCGCTGAGCCTTTTGTCTGGGCATAATTCCGCCCTACTCCGGTCATAGTACAGGCTTTGCGGGAATTATGGAACTGGCAGGGGAGGGAATTCGGGAATTTTTGATGGGGAGAAAAGGTCTTGATGCGAGCGGCCGGAGGGGCCGGACGATTTCGATTGTCAGGGGCGCAACCGCTTGCATTAAGATGAAGTTTCAACCCAGAGCCTTGCCCGGCACCCCCGCGGCATGCCCGCCCAGGAGATGCATGTCCATACAAAGTGACCGCTGGATTCGCGAGCAGGCGCTCCAGCACCGGATGATCGAGCCGTTCAGTGAGAAGCAGGTGGCCAAGGGAGTGATCTCCTACGGTCTCTCGTCCTACGGCTACGATCTGCGCGTCAGCGACGAGTTCAAGATTTTTACCAACGTCAACAGCGCGATCATCGACCCGAAGGCTTTCGATGAGCGTTCGTTCGTTTCGGTGCAGGCCGAATCCGTCATCATTCCGCCCAACTCGTTTGCGCTGGCGCGCTCGGTGGAGTATTTCCGGATTCCGCGCGATGTGCTCACCATCTGCGTGGGCAAGTCGACCTATGCGCGCTGCGGGATCATCGTGAACGTAACGCCGTTCGAGCCGGAGTGGGAGGGGTTTGTCACACTCGAGATCTCGAATACCACGCCGCTGCCGGCGCGGGTGTACGCCAACGAAGGGCTGTGCCAGATTCTGTTCTTCCAGGGCGACCAGCCGTGCGAGGTGAGCTACGCCGACCGCAATGGCAAGTACCAAAAGCAGCAGGGAATCGTGCTGCCGAAGCTGTAGGATCTGCGGCGCTTCCTTCGGGGAGCGCCGTTTTGCTGGATTGCAAGTTGCCGCACCTTTGTACTTCGGAGTTCGAACCCATGTCCGCGCCTGGAACCGAAGGCCCGATTCGAATCGGTCTGATTGCGACTGAGCCCATACGGGTGGCGGGCCTGGCCACTGTTTTCGACCAGCCCGCAGAGCCGGGCAAGCCCCAGTTGCTTCCGGTGATCGGCAGCCTGGAAGAGCTGCTGGGCAGCCAGGGGCCGCAGTACCTTGTCATCGACCTTCATTCGTCGCTGGGATTCGAAGCGGTGGAAGCGATTCACCGCACGCGGCCGGAGATTCGGCTGATCGTGATCGGACCGGAGGGCGACGATGAACTGGTGATCCAGTCAGTGATCGCGGGGGCCCGGGCCTATCTCGACCTGACCGCCGGCCCCGAGATGGTGCGCCAGGCGATTGAGATTGTGACTTCCGGCTCGATCTGGGCGCCGCGGCGTCTACTCTCGAAGCTGATCGACCGGCTCTTGAATGTTCCCGAGGCGAAGCCGATGGCTGGGCCGCAGCTTACGGTGCGCGAGAAGCAGGTGCTGGAGCTGATCATGACGGCTCGTTCCAATCGCGAGATTGCGGAAGAGCTGGGCATTGAGGAGCGCACGGTGAAGGCCTACGTGGCGCGGCTGATGCGCAAGACCGGCGCTGACAACCGGATCAAGCTGTCGCGCTCCGCGATGAGCCTGTGTCTGCTGCCGCAGCAGGACGAAGAGAACTCCTGAGAGGGCACCAAAAGTACCCAAAAATCAGGTTACCTAAAGGCAATGCCCTTAAGTACTCTTGTGTTACTTGGCGGCTTCAGCGAATCTAGGTCCAGAAACAACGCAGATCTGGGGAAAGGAGTTCCCAGGCAGCATGTTTCCATGACGCCTGGGAACTCCTCTTTTTTCATGGATCTACGTTGTTCGCGCGGTACCCTGATCGCGCACTTCTCACCCTCCCCCAATTGAGCGGTTCGATGTCCGGCAGAAGGGCATGCCGGGGCACCTGTTGTTGCCTCATCTCCTTGCAATCCAACCCAATTCAGCGCAGGGCTTGCAGGCACGGCCGATCAGGCCAGCTTTTTCAGCGCCTCGATCTGTTCGCGCCAGCGGGCAAGGGTGCGCTGCGGGTTGTGCAGGCGGAAGTTGAGGCCGCTCATGACGTCGGCGTAGGCCGAGCGGTGTTCCTGGACCTGCTCGACGCGGATGCGGAAGACGGCGAGGCCGAGCGGGGTCTGACGTTCGGCGATCAGCCGGGCCTGGCCGCGGATCTCGAAGATGGCGTAGTCGGAGACCAGGGAGAGGGTGACGCGTCCGCTGCGGCGGAGGTTGGCGGTGGTGTGCGACTCCGGCCAGATGGCGGCGAGGAGGTTGTGCGGACCGAGGGAGAGAATTTCTCCGACGGTCAGTTCGGCGGCGTGCGGCCAGCCGTCGGGGGTCACGGTTGCGAGGCGAATCGCCTCCCCGAGGCGAGCTTCGAGGTTATCGCCATCGAGCGCGCGCACGATCTCCGCGGGCATTCCGTCATGCCGCCTGGGCTGGGTGTAGACCTGCTCCTGCTCCATGAAGCCTCCTTCTGGGAGGTTCGATGCCGGTTTGCGGATCGAACCCAAAGGGATTATTAGGGGGCGTAAATATGGAAAAGGAAAAAACCGTCGGGCAGGGGCTAAAGCCCACGCTTCTCTTTACGGGGTTGGCGGCACGACTGAAGTCGTGGCCTGACACAAAGCGGGCTACCGGGCGAATGAGCGGCTCGTGTTCCTTATGCCAGGTCTTCGGCGCAAAGGCTTCGGGGGAGTGCGTCCAAACGACAACCGCGGATTCTTCGCTGCGCTCAGAAGGACAGCGTTTTTTGGGGTTCTAGGCGAAACATCGGCAATGCGGAGATGACCTGGGAAAACGTCGGGCAGGGGCTAAAGCCCACGCTTCTTTTTGCGGCGTTTTCGGCACGACTGAAGTCGTGCCCTGACACAGAGCGGGCTACCGGGCGAATGAGCGGCTGGCTGAGGCTGGCGAGGAGGCTGCGATAAACTGACAACGGACCCGTCCAAGTATCGATCAATTTACCTGTGAAGCGAGAGTGAAAACATGCCTCAGACCCTGAAGCCTGTGAACGTGGAAGACCTGAAGAAACTGGTGCGCACGGTACCGGATTTTCCCAAGCCGGGCATTCTGTTTTACGACATCACCACGGTGCTCAAGGACAAGGCGGGGTTCGCTCAGTTGATCGACGCGCTGGCGGCGCACTATATCGAGCAGAAGATCGACCTGGTGCTGGGCATCGAGGCGCGAGGATTTATCTTTGGGCCGGCGCTGGCGTACCGGCTGAACGCGGGCTTTGTGCCGGTGCGCAAGCCGCGCAAGCTGCCTTCCTCGGTGGCGCGCGTGACCTACGATCTGGAGTACGGCACCGATACGCTGGAGATTCACACGGACGCGATTACGCCGGGGCAGAACGTGGTGCTGGTGGACGATCTGCTGGCGACGGGCGGGACGATGGAGGCGACGGTGAAGCTGGTGAAGCAGCTGGGCGGGAAGATCGCGGGGCTGGGCTTTGCCGTGGAGCTGGATTTTCTGAAGGGCCGGGAGCGCTTTCCGGAATACGACGTGTTCAGCTTGCTGCACTACGACGAGTAGTGGGTGGTGATGTGGGTGGAAGGGGGCGTGGGTCTGGAGACCCACGCGACAGCCGGCCGGGAGGCCGGCGCTACGATTAGGCCGGCGCTACGTAAGGGCGGTGCTACGAAGAGGCCGGTGCTTCAGAGGGCGCTGGTAGATGGCGTGAGCTGATCGTGAATTATTTGGCAGGCAGCGAGCCTCCCCGGGCGGGGAGGCTCGTTGTGTTTTACTGGCCGATTTCGAAGTTCACTTCAGAGAGAGCGGTCTGGTAGGTGTAGCGGGCGGTGGTGTACTGGATCTGGGCCTGGGTTTGCGCGAGCTGGGCCTGGGTGAGCTCGACGATGCTGCTGAGGCCGATCTTGTAGCGGGCCTGGGCGAGATCGAGAGCCAGGTTGGCCTGGTCGAGCATGCTTTGGGTGACGCCGATGCGCTGGTAGGCGGTCTGGGCGTTGAGGACGGCGGTGCGAACGTCGCGGGCGATCATGTCGCGCAGGTTGCGCATCTGCTGCTGAGCGGCACTAGCGCGGTAGCGTGCTTCCTTGGTCTGGGCGTTGTAGAGGAAGCCGTTGAAGACCGGAATGCTGACGTTGGCTCCGGCGCCGAAGTACCAGGGCGTCTGAAACAGGTTGTCGCGGACCGGGGCATCGCCACCCGCGGCGAGCGCGGAGATGGTGGGGAACCACTGGTCGCGCTCGGCGGTGGCATACTGCTTGGCGGCCGTGTAGCGGTCGTTGAGGGCGGCTAGGTCGGGGCGCTGCCGGAAGGCGGTCTGGACCAGCGTATCGGGGTTCTCCGGCGCGGGCGGGGGATTGCCATTGGTCTGGTCGACCAGCGTGTACTGCTGGTCTTGATCGGAGCCGAGAACATTATTCAACGCGGCCATGGCGACCTGTTCGTTGTTCTTGGCGTCGAGGAGCATGAGGTTGGCCTGGGAGAGCTGGACGTCGGCAAAGCTGAGATCGAGCAGCGATTTCACCTTGGTTTTTTCCAGCGCGCCGACTTGGTCATCTGTGGCCTGCCGCTCGGCCACAGTTTGCTTGGCAACTTCGTAGACGGCCTGGGTGGTGAGGGCCTGATAGAAGGCCTGATCGACGGCAAGACGGATGTCGAGCTGGGTGGCGCGGGAGTTTTCAATCTCCGCGCGGGTGTTGGATTCGGCGCTCTTGAGCAGGTTGTGGGTATGGCCGAAGTCGGTGATGAGCTGGCTGATGGTCATGCCGCCCGCGGCTTTATCGAGGATGCGAGGGCTGTTGAGTGTACCGTCGCCGCTGAGGCGGCTGTCGTAATGCGCGCCGACGGCGGTGAGATTAGCGGTGGCGGTGGGCAGGAAGGCGGAGCGGGCCTGACGCGCGACCTGTCCCTGCGCGAGCGCGAGCAGGCGCGAGACGCTGATGTTGGGGTTATTGCGGATGGCCATCTGCTCGGCCTGGGCGATGGTGAGCTGCGGGCCGAAGGGGGCTGCTGTGTTGGTTCCTTTGATTGCGCCGGTGACCGGCGTCGGGGCGGCCGAAGCCGCGGGGGCCTGATTGGTTGAGGCCTGCGGCGTCTGCTGGGGGGACGCAGGCGCAGCCGAGCCGGTGGCCTGACTGAGGGAAGCCATGAGGCCCATGGTGGGGGCGTTGGGCAGGCGCTTCTGCGCCTGAGCTGCGGGGCCGGCCGGCAGTACCATGACCGCAAAAAAGGCGGCGGCCCCCAAAATAGCGTATTGCTTATTCATCTTGCAAAACCTCCGCGGGTTCAAGCTGCGCTGGGCGGTGGCCGTGAACGATCAGGTAGACCGCCGGAACCAGGAAGACAGTGACGGCGACCGAAACGGCCAGTCCGCCGATGATGGCGCGAGCCAGAGGCGCGTACTGTTCGCTGCCAGCTTCGAGGCCGAGGGCCATGGGGATCATGCCCAGCAGCGTTGCCAGTGAAGTCATGAGGATAGGCCGGAGGCGGATCTTGCAGGAATGCACGACCGCCTCGAGCAGGGGTTGTCCTTCGCCGTGCAGGATACCCGCAAACTCGACGATGAGAATGCTGTTGGAGACCACGATGCCGGTCATCATGATGACCCCCATCAGGGACATGATGTTCAGGGTACTGCCGGTGAGGAGCAGGATGAGGAGCACGCCGACCAGGCCCGGGGGAATGGCCATGAGGATGATGAAGGGCTCGATGAAGGAGCGGAACTGAGCCATCAGAATGAGGTAGACCATGAGCACGGCGATGATGAGGCCGATACCAAACTCTTTGAAGGCCTGATTCATGCTGACCACAGCGCCGCGCACGGTAATGACCGTGTTGCGATCGGTCTTGGTGGCAGCCAGGAGCTTATCGATTCTTGCGCCGACACGTTGCAGGGCCTCGGTCTGGGAGGCGACGTAGATATCGATCACGCGGCGAATCTGGTAGTGATCGACTTCGGTGGGTGTGTTGATGAAATGGATGTCGGAGACCGAACTGAGTGGGGTGAAGCCGGTGGTGTGGTCTCCCCGCAGGAACTGAGGGGAGGAGGCGCGAGCGAAACGTTCTTCTTCGTTGGGCGCGTATCCGGTCGGGCGCTTGCCCCGCAGGGGGATGTTCTCGAAGTCTCCGAGTGACATGTTATCAATCCATCTGTTGGCATACTGCACGGTGACCATGTAGTTATTGCCGGTGCTGGGATCGATCCAGTAGGACGGTGCGATCATGCCGTCGGAGGTCATCGCGGTGATGACGTCGTCGACGACATCTTTCGCGCTGAGGCCGATCAAGCTGGCTTTTTCGCGATCGATGTCGAGGGCAATGCCGGGGTACTCCAGGTCTTGTGGAATGTAGACTTCGGAGACGTTGGGAATGCGTCGGATTTTGGTGGCAAGGCCCTGTGCGAGCGCATAGGCGCCGTCCATGTCATTGGAACTGATCTGGATATCGATGGGTGCGGGCAGACCCTGGTTAATGACGCCGTCGATGAGGCCGCCGGCCTGGGCGTAGATGGTGAGTTCCGGCATGTCGTGTGCGAGCTTGGCCTGCACGCGGCGCATGTACTCGTAGCTGCCGATGCTGTGGCCTTCGTTCAGACTGGTCTGAACGAAGGCGGTATCCATGGAGGCGTTGGTGGTGTAGATTGCCGAGAGATCGGGATAGACGCCGATATTGGAGACGATCATGCCGAGATCTTTGGGCTTGACCACGCTGCGGATGATGTCTTCCACCCGCGCAATGTAATCGTTGCTGACTTCAATGCGCGTGCCGCTGGGCATGCGCACGTTGAGAATGAACTGGCCAGGGTCGGTGCGGGGGAAGTAAGCACGGCCGAGGAAGGGGAACAGGCCCACGAGAATTACCGCCATACCACCCAGCATGACCACGGTGGCAAAGACCGGCCTGCGCAGAATGCGGAAGGCGAGGTTTTCGTAGGAATCGAGGAATTTGCGGAAATTTTCATTGAAGACGTTGAGAAAGCGCTTGAAGAGAGCCGGCTTGTTTCCCCTGACGGCATCCACTTCGCCCTCATCTTCCATGCCATGCGGATCGAGCTTGATGAACTTGGCGCAGAAGAGCGGCACCACGGTCATGGCGAAGAAGTAGGAGGCGAAAATCGACAGCACCACGCCCAGGGCCAGGGGGGTGAAGATATATTTACTGATTCCGGAGAAGAAGGTGACGGGAAAGAAGACGATGGCGGTTGTGAAGGTGGCGGCCAGCACCGCCAGGGAGACTTCGGTTCCGCCTTTTTCGGCCGCTTCATAGGCGGGTACGCCCATCTCCATAAAGCGGAAGATATTTTCCAGAACAATGACGCCGTTATCGATTAATCGCGAGAAGACCAGGGCCAGCCCGCCCAGGATCATGGTGTTGATGGAGCCGCCCATGAGATTGGTGATGAGCAGGCAGACTACCATCGAGAGGGGAACGGCGAGCAAGACTGCTACGGTGGCGCGGGGACTGCCCAGGAAGATAAGAATCATCAATCCGGTGAGGACCAGTCCGATGCCGGCTTCGCGCGAGACGTTCATGATCGCGAGCTTGACGAAGATCGACTGGTCGAACACCACCGCAGTTTTGAGTTGCGAGGGAATATCCACCAGATGCTTAATGGCTTGCTTCATGCCATTGACGATGGTGATGGTATTGCTGTCTCCGCCCTGCTTGAAGATAGGGATATAGACCGAGCGCTGTCCGTCGATGCGGACGATGTTGTATTGCAGGGCGCCGGAATCCTCGGCTTTTCCGACGTCAGCCACAAGGACCGAGGCATTGCCCACGGACTTGAGGGGCATGGAGTTCATGGACTTGGCATCGGGGAATTGGCTGTTGGCGTAGATGTTGTAGTCTTTGGTGCCTACGCGTACGTCGCCGGCGGGCAGGATGAGATTGGACTGATTAACGGAGGTGACCACATCGCTCAGGCTGAGGTTGCGAGCCTCGAGCTTCAACGGGTCGACATAGATCTGGATCTGCCGGTAGGTACCTCCGTAGGGTTGCGGGACGGAGGCGCCCTGCACATTGGAAATCTGATTGCGGACCTGGAATTGAGCCAGATCTTTGAGGCGGGTTTCGTTGAGCCCTCTGCCTTTGAGGGTAACCAGGCAGACTGGCTGGGTGGAAGCGGTCATGCCCAGCACGACGGGCGGCAAAGTGCCCGGGGGCAGGCGGCGCAGATCGGCCATAGCCAGGTTGGCTACGTTACTGAGCGCGGCATTGGGATCGGTGCCGGGCTTGAAATAGATTTTGATGAGGCTGACGCCGGTAAGGGAGCGCGATTCGCTGTGATCCACGTTCGCGGCCAGGGTGAAAAAGCGTTCGAAGGTGTCGGTGATATCAGCTTCGATCTGGGCCGGGGGCATGCCGTTGTAGAAGGTGGCCACAACCACCACCGGCATGTCGATGTCGGGAAACAGGTCGACCGGCATGCGAACAATGCTGACCGCGCCCACCAGCGAAACCAGCAGGCAGATCATGACGATGAAGAAAGGAAATTTCAGAGCGAATTTCGGCATTAGCGCTCACCTCCGCGAACCTGGCAGGCCTGGCCGAGCTTAATTTTGATGGCCACGTTCTCTCCCTGCTTCCGGAACAGTATGCGCGGCTGGAAGCGCTCTGGGTTGTGCTGATTTAATCACGCAAGGCACCTTCCTGGTAAGCGTCATCCGGGGAGAGGTGTCGTTCTTGCCGCCGTCCGTGGATAACCAGATAGACGGCGGGAACCAGAAACACGGTCACGGCCACCGAAGCTCCCAAACCACCAATGACGGCGCGTGCCAGGGGGGCATACTGTTCGCTTCCGGCTTCCAGGCCGAGCGCCATAGGGATCATGCCCAGCAGCGTGGCCAGGGAGGTCATCAGGATGGGACGGAGGCGGATCTTGCAAGCGTGCACGACAGCTTCCAGGAGCGGTTGGCCCTCACTATGCAGGATACCAGCGAATTCGACGATCAGAATGCTATTGGAGACCACGATACCGGTCATCATGATGACGCCCATGAGCGACATGATGTTGAGGGTAGCGCCTGTAAGGATGAGGATGACCACGACGCCAACGAGTCCCGGAGGGATAGCCATAAGGATGATGAAGGGGTCGATGAAGGAGCGGAACTGCGCCATCAGGACCAGGTAAACCATCAGTACCGCGACCACCAGCCCGACGCCGAACTCCTTGAAGGCCTCGTTCATATTTACTACCGCGCCGCGGACTTTCAAAACCGTGTTGCGGTCGGTTTTGGTGACTGCCAGGAGGCGGTTGATTCTGGCGCCGATACCGTTGAGGGCCTCGGTCTTGGGCGCCACGAAGATATCGATGACGCGCCGGATCTGGTAATGGTCCACCTCGGTGGGAGTGTTGATGAGCTGAATGCTGGCCACCGAACTAAGCGGCGTAAAGCCGGCAATGTGATCGCCTGCCCAGGTCTGCGCCATGCGATCGGAGGCGGTGCGGGAGATATCGGCAGGACTGTATCCAGGTGGATGGGCGCCACGCAAGGGAATGTTTTTCAGATCGTCCAGGGACATGTTGTTGATCCAGCGATTGGCGTACTGGACGGTGACCATGTAGTTGTTGCCGGTATTGGGATCAATCCAATAGGAGGGCGCGATCATGCCATCGGAGGTGAGCGCAGTAACGACATCGTCGACTACGCTTTGCGCACTGAGACCGATGAGGCTCGCCTTTTCCCGATCGATGTTGAGGGCGATGCCCGGGTAATCGAGGTTTTGCGGAATATAGACACTGGAGACGTTGGGCATCTTGCGAATCTTGGTCGCCAGTCGCTTAGCCAGGGCATAGGCGCTGTCCATGTCATTGGAGCCGATCTGGATGTCGATGGGGGCGGGGAGGCCCTGGTTGATGACGCCATCGATGAGGCCGCCCGCCTGGAAATAGGTAGAGAGTTCGGGCATCTGCTGGGACAGCTTGGCCTGGACGCGGCGCATGTACTCGTAGCTGCCGATGCTGTGATCTTCCTTGAGACTGGTCTGCACGAATGCCGTGTCCATGGAGGCATTGGTGGTGTAGATCGCCGAGAGGTCAGGATAGACGCCGATATTCGAGACGATCATGTCGAGGTCTTTGGGCTTGACCACGCTGCGAATCACCTGTTCCACCTTGGCGATGTACTGATTGCTGACTTCAAGGCGGGTGCCGCTAGGCATGTGCACGTCGATAACAAACTGTCCGGGGTCGGTGCGTGGGAAGTAGGCGCGGCCCAGGAAGGGAAACAGAAGGACCAACAGAAGTGCAAGTCCGCCGAGGATGGCGGCAGCGGCGAATCCGGGCCGTTTCAGTACCCGGAAGGCCAAGCGCTCATAGGCGTTGAGAAATTTTTGAAACTCCTCATTGAAGCGGGCAATGATGGACTGAAAGGCTGAGCGTTTTGCTGGGGCATGATCGCCGTGCTCGTCCTCGTGGTGTTCGATGCGGATGAACTTGGCACAGAACAGAGGCACTACGGTCATAGCGAAGAAGTACGAGGCGAAGATGGACAGAACGACGCCCAGGCCGAGGGGGGTGAAGATGTACTTGCTGATGCCGGAGAGGAAGGTGACGGGAAAGAAAACGATGGAGGTTGTCGAGGTGGCGGCGAGCACGGCCAGAGCCACTTCCATGCCGCCTTTTTCCGCCGCTTCGTGAGGGGGTACGCCCATCTCCATAAAGCGGAAGATGTTTTCGAGCACGACCACCGAGTCATCGATGAGACGACTGAAGGCGAGGGCCAGTCCTCCCAGAATCATGGTGTTGATGGATCCGCCCATGAGTCTGGTCAGGAGCAGGCAGACCAGGGCCGAGAGGGGGATCGAGAGCATCACCGCAAATGTGGCGCGAGGGCTGCCCAGGAAGAGCAGGATCATGAGGCCAGTCAGCACCAGGCCGATGGTGGCTTCTTTGATGAGGTTCTTGATGGCGAGTTTCACGAAGACCGACTGGTCGAACACGACCGCGGTCTTGAGCTGTGAAGGAATGTCCACCAGATGCTTGATGGCATCCTTCATGCCGTCGACGATGGTGATGGTGTTGCTGTCGCCGCCCTGCTTGAACACCGGGACATAGACGGACCGCTGCCCGTCGATGCGCACGATGTTGTATTGCAGCGCGCCCGAGTCTTCTGCCCTCCCCACGTCGGCCACCAGGACCGAGGAGTTGCCCTCCGATTTGAGGGGCATCTGGTTCATCGCCTTGGCGTCACTGAATTGGCTATTGGCGTAGATGTTGTAATCTTTGCTGCCGATGCGGACGTCGCCGGCGGGCAGAATCAGGTTGGAGTCGTTTACGGCGTGAACCACATCGTTGAGACTGAGGTCGTGCGCTTCGAGTTTGAGCGGATCGACGTAGATCTGAATCTGCCGGTATGTTCCTCCGTAAGGCTGCGGAACGGAGGCTCCCTGTACGTTGGAGATCTGATTGCGCACCTGGAACTGCGCCAGGTCCTTGAGCTGGGTTTCGTTCAACCCCTTCCCCTTGAGGGTGACCAGGCACACGGGCTGGGTAGAGGCATCCATGCCGAGCACCACCGGCGGCAGGGTGCCGGGCGGCAGGCGGCGCAGGTCGGCCATGGCCAAGTTGGCCACGTTGCTCAGTGCAGCGTTGGGATCGGTACCGGGCTTGAAATAGATTTTGATCAGGCTGACGCCGGTCAGCGAGCGCGATTCACTATGGTCGACATTGGCGGCCAGTGTGAAGAAGCGTTCGAAGGTGTCGGTGATGTCGGCCTCGATCTGCTGGGGCGGCATGCCATTGTAGAACGTGGCTACTACTACTACCGGCATATCGATCGCGGGGAATAGATCCACGGGCATCTGAAAGGTATTGACCACTCCCACCAGCGCTACCATGAGGCACAGCATGATGATGAAGTAGGGGAACTTCAGAGCAAACTTCGGCATTCAAAAAACCTCAGTGGCAGTGGGATATCCCAGGCGCCAAATGGTTGATCCGGTCGCCGTCCAGCCGGAGAACTCAGGGATGCTAAGGCTCACGCGATCGATCGTGGTCCTCCGGATGTCAGTTGTTGCCGCCGGAGCTGCTTGCCTGTGCATTCATATCGATGGTGCCGCCCGTTTCGTCTTGGGTTTCGGAGGCAGGTTCTTTCGTCATGAGCGGGCTGACCGCTTCATTGAGCTGATACTTCTGCTGGCCGCCGAGGATGACCCGATCCCCCACTTGCAGTCCGCTGGAGATCTGCGCCAGCTTCTGCCCCTGGATACCCACCTGAATGGGACGAATGTGCACCCGATTGCTGCTGTCGAGCACGTAGGCAACGTCCTGGCTGCCCTGCAGAACTACCGCCCCCACAGGAATCGTGACCACATTCTTTGCGCGAGCAAGCTCGAGCATGGTGTTCGCATACATGCCGGGCGCAATCGTCAGCTTGGGATTGGGAACATCAATTTCCGTCTCCATGGTGCGGGTTTCGAAATTGACGTTGCGGGTGAAGCGAACCACTTTGCCTTGGAAAGAGCTGCCGACTGCGTCGACACGAACGCTGACGGGGTCGCCGTAGTTGATGTATTTGACGTCATCTTCCGGCACCGGGACGCGCAGGCGCAACAGCGAACTCTGGGAGATTCGCACGATGGGAAGGTCCTGGCTGTTGGAGTTGGTGCCGCCCTGGATGAGGGCGCCGGTATCGGCATAGCGCCAGACCACGACGCCATCGAGCGGAGCGACGACGCGAGTGTAGTTTTCCAGCGCCATCACGCGCTGATTGTCGGCGCGGGCGGCCTGGGCGTGCTGTTGGGCGGCGGCCATGGCTGCCTTCGCGGCGTCCACCTGGGCCTGGGAGGAGAGGTCTTTGGAGCGGGCGTCATCCAGTTCCTGCTGGGCGATCAGGCCGGGGCGGGTGTCCGCGGCCTGCTGGAGACGGACGGACTCGGCGTGCAGCGCGAAGTTGAGGGCCTCGGCGCGCTTGATCTCGTGCTGGGCGCGGTCGATCTCTTCCTGGCTCTGCTTCATCTCAAAGACGGTCTGTTGCAGCTGCGCCTTGAGTTCGGGCACCTCGAGGATGGCCAGGACTTCCCCCTGATGGACGATATCGCCGATATCGACATTGATCTTGCGCATGTAGCCGCTGACCTTGGGATGGACGTCGACGACCTGGTAGGCCTGGAACTGCCCGGCCAGGGTAAGAACGTGAGCGATGTTGCCGCGCTGGGCGACGGCCACCTGGGCGGTGGGCAAAGTGGCGGCGGTGGCGGTGGGCTGGGCTCCGTCGTGGCATCCCGACACACCGAAGGCCGTGCACATGCCAGTTGTTGCGGCCAACATCCAAGCAAGGTGCTTCTGCATGCTGATCTAGCTCCTGGTGAATTGCTCGCCGGTCATCCCGGACGATGAGGGGGTTGGGGGAAATCGGCGCCTGAGCACGTGCCAGCGCGGCAGAACGGAGAAGTGCCAAGGAAACCGCGCGCGGGGAACAGCGAGCGTTCTCGAACTCCGATGCTGCACCTTTGCGCAATGCCTACGTGCAAGGCAACTTACTGTGTCGAGCGAGAGGGAGAGATGCTTAGAGAGCGGGAGGGGGTCTGCGGAAGATGGGAGGGGAGAAGAAATCGGCCGCGGAGACGCGGGAACCGGTTCGTAACGCCGCCAGGCGGGAACGGGGGTCGAAGAAGACCGGCCACAGCGCGATCAGGCAGACCAGAATCGCAGTGGCGACTTCAGGGTGCACCGGATCGGGTGTGGGGACGCCGTGGGAGACCAGCCGGGGATGATTGATGGGCAGCGCCTTGGCGCCGCTGATGTCGCGGTAGGTGCCGGCGGCCGGGCGATACCAGGCCATTTTTGCTTCCATTGCAAACGCCAACGCCAGCAGACAGAGCATGGCGGCGAGCAATATCCGGCTAAGAGCCGAGGAAGCAGAAGAATTGCGCGACATAGGCAGATTCTAACATTGGGAGCCAACCCGCGCACTACCGCAAAAAACGCACGGACCGGCCGATTCCAGATCTATCAAAAGAGACGGTTTGGGATCAAAAAAGTAAGCTGCGGCTCAGTCCTTTTTGTCGTCTCCGCTGTGGGAGATTAATTCAATGTCAATTTGTGGGGGATTGAGCAGAGTATTGTGCACCAGACAGTGGTGTACGGAGCGCATGAGGCCTTCGCGCTGCTCGGCCGAGAGGGGGACCGGGCTGGTGACCGACACCTTGAAGTTGCTGAGGCGGGCCGGTGGCTTGATCTTCTCGGCGCTGACCGAAACTTCGACGCCGGATTGGGCCAGCTTGCGGGTACGCAGATACTCCGCGGCGTAGAAGGCGGCGCAGGTGCCCAGCGAGGCGAGGAGGAGTTCCGGGGGCGTCATGCCGGCGTCGGTGCCGCCATTGTCCGCAGGCTGATCGCAGATGACGGTGTGAGAACGCGCCGCGACGGCAAACTTGACCTGTTCGATCTGAGTTACTTTGAGTTCCATAAGCTGCTGTTTCTATTTTACCCGCAGGATGGTGCGCACAGGTGAGCGCTGATTGGGCAGAGCCAGCAGGGAAGAAGGGCGGATCGATGGGGATGAACTAGGTGGGCGGAAGCGGACACAAGAATGCCGGGACTGGGTGAGAGCCCCAGCATTTCTGTGACCCGAGCGGTTCGGGATGAGAGTAAGTGGCGCGGTCTAAGCGCGGCTTAGTAGTAAGCCAAGCTTAGTAGTGAGCGCGGCTCATCTGCTGGCGGCCGCCGCCGCTGCCCTTGCGGGCGGTGTAGCAGTCGCGGCAGTAGACGGGACGGTCGCCGCGTGGCTCGAACGGCACGGTGGTCGGCTGGCCGCAGCCCGAGCAGATGACAGGAGTACCCTGCGACGGAGCGGAGCGGTAGCCGGATCCCCCTTGGTCGTTCTTCTTGGCCATACGGCAAGGTTTACAACGTTTCGGGGTTGAGAAACCACGTTCCTGAAAGAACGCCTGATCGGCAGCGGTGAATGTGAATTCCTGTCCACAATCGCTGCAAGTTAACTGCATATCTCCGGCCATGGGACTCCTTTCGGATGATTGTATAGGGGGTTTGTGGAATTCCGAACAAGGATTGTTCCTAGGTTTTCCCTTTCTGGCACTCGCGGGGAGAAGGAACCTGTCTGCCGATGAAATGGGGCCCCAGGTGGGCGCGGGGTATCTATAATCGGTTGACTTTCATCTACAGCCAGGACGAACGCCCATGCGGATTGTGTATCTCTTGACCTCGCTGGGGACTGGGGGAGCCGAGCGCCAGGCGGTGCTGCTGGCCAGCCGGATGCAGCAGCGCGGGCACCTCGTCCATCTGCTGGTACTGCGGCCGCGGGAGAGCGAGGAGTGGGCGACGACTCTGCCGATCTTGCGGCTGAACCTGAATAAGTCGCCGGTGGGGGTGCTGACCGGGATGCTGTGGGCGGCGCAGTTTTTCCGCAGGTTTCGGCCGGAGCTGGTTCACAGCCATGGGTTTCACGGGAACCTGGCGGCGCGGCTGCTGCGGCTGGCTTATCCGCAGGCCGCGGTGGTCTCGACGATTCACAACATCTACGAGGGCGGCGCGGCGCGGATGTGGGCCTATCGCTGGACCGACGGCCTGAGCCGGCGCACGGTGGCGGTGTGCGAAGCCGCGCGGGAGCGGTTTACGGCGCTGGGGGCGGTGGCCGCGCAGCGGTGTTGCGTGCTTGCCAATGCCGTGGAGGAGCGCGAGCTTATGCCGGAGCCCGGCCGGAGGGCAGCCACCCGCGCATCGATGGAGGCGGCGGGTGAGTTTGTGTGGCTGACGGCGGGACGGCTGACGCCGGGCAAGGATTATCCCAACCTTCTGCGGGCGTTTGCCCGCGTGTGCGGGGCGCGTCCGGATGCGCAGTTATGGATTGCGGGGCGCGATGTTGCCGGGGCGCGCGCGGAGCTGGAGGGATTGGCCGCGGAACTGGGTGTGGCGGGCGTGCGCTGGCTGGGGCACCGCGAGGACCTGTCGGCGCTGCTGGATGCCGTCGATGGGTTTGTGCTGGCTTCGGCGTGGGAAGGAATGCCGGTCGCGCTGATCGAAGCCATGGCGATGGCCAAGCCGACGGTTGCCACCGATGTGGGTGGTGTTGGCGAGCTGCTGGGCGATTGCGGCGTGTTGGCTCCGGCGCGCGATCCGGAGGCGTTGGCGGAGGCGATGCTGGGAGTGATGGCGAAGAGCGAGGAAGAGCGGGCGCGTCTGGGGTGCGCGGCGCGGGAGCGGATTCCGGCGGGCTTCACGATGGGAGCGAGGGCTCTGGAGTGGGAGCGGCTGTATCGCGAGGTGGTTGCTTCCGGCAGCGCGGCTTGATCGAGTGCCGAAGACCAAAGAGGCCGGAACATGCTCCGGCCTCTTTGGTGAATCGTCACGTAGCTAGAAGGTGAAGAAGCTCTGCACGAAGATGCGGCGCGCGGCGGAACCGGCAGGCGAGGCGAACAGACCGCCGGCCAGGCGCGTGGACTGCTCGAAACGGACGCCAGGACCGTTGAGGCCATTGCCGAGGGGAGTGGGCACGATGGTTCCCGAGGGGGTTCCGTAGTCGATGTTGTTGAAGAGGTTGAGGGCCTGGACGCTGAAGGTGAGCGAGTACTTGCGCCCGGTGCCGGCGGGGCCGTGGAATCCACGTCCCCCCATGGGCCCGCCGCCAAATCCGCCATGGAATCCGCCGCCGCCACCGCCGCGGGGGCCGTGGAATCCGCCGCCCTGCGGGCCGCCGGCTGACTCCGTGTGGGGGCCGATGCCGAAGGAACGGCTCATGCGCAGGTTGAAGGCCACGGCGCTGGGGCCAAGCAGCGAGTCGGGAGGAAGGATCCCCTGGCTGGGACTGGCCGGGTTGGTATCGAGAGCGCCGTAGTTGGTTTGCACCACGCTGTTGGGATTGGAGGCGGAGGTGGCGTAGGCGGGGCGGTCATTGAAGAAGTTGTCGCCGGTGAGGTCGTTGGCGGTAACGATGCTGTAGGGCTTGCCCTGCTGGACCACCAGGAAGGGATTGAAGCTGAGGCCCCAGGGGCCGCTGTAGTTGCCCATCAGGAAGAGGAATTGGGGACGGATGAAGGGCGCGCGGCCGTAGTCCAGGCTGAGGTCGTAGGAGTTGGAGGGGCTGGAGCCGTTGCCGCCGTCGGAGTTGGCCTGGGTCCAGTTATAGAAGCCGACCATGCCGAAGTTGCGCGTGAACTGGGCGTTGACGTTGACGATGATCTGGTTCTGCTTGTAGACAGCTTCGGGGAAATACTGGTCGACGATGCTGTTGTTGCCCTGGGAGGCCAGCAGGCGCGGTCCGGTGGATGCGTTGTAGAAGACGGTTCCCGGCAGGGGCGTGTAGGGGTTGGCATTGCGCACGACCATCTGGTGCACGCCGAAGGAGCGCAGATAGGTGAAGGTCAGGGTGGCCTTTTTGGTTAACTGCCGCTCCAGGCTGATGCCCATCTGCTCGGCGTAGGGCGAGCGATAGTGCGGGGTGATGCTGTCGTACTGCGGCGAGGTCGGAGTGGCTTGATTGGCGCCGGCGCAGCCCTGGCTCAGAGCGGCCTGAAGGCTGGTGGCGTCGAAGCAGGTGGGATTGCTGATGACGGTCTGCTTCTGGCTGTTGGCGGTGCCGTTGTACTGCTCGAGGTTCATCAGATCCTGAATCTGGAAGCGGTCATAGAAGAAGCCGATACCGCCGCGGACCACGGTTTTTGCCTGCCTGTGGTTCTTATGGCCGTCGAGAGCATAGGCGAAGGCGATGCGGGGGGCGAAGTCACTGTGATCGGCGACGTGATTCTGGGTTTCCCAGCGCAGGCCGGCGGAGAAGGTGAAGAAGGGGTTGACCTTCCAGTCGTCCTGGTAAAAGAGCGCGGCGTCGAAGAGGTTCCCCACGAAGCCCAAAGGGCCGGTGGTGTAGGTGAGCTTGATGGGCGTGCACTGCTGACCGGAGGGACAGGCTTGCTGAATCTGCGCCACGGTTTTGCCCTGGGCCATGCCGTTGAGCGTGTCGATGTACGCATTGAGCGAGGGGAAGTTGAAGATGCCGTTATAACCGGCGGTGCTGGAGGTGGCCTGGCGGTTGTCGCGGATCCAGGTGCCGAACTTGATGGCGTGTTTGCCCGCAGTCATGGTCACGAAGTCCTGCAACTCGAGGTGGTCGGAGTGGCCGGTCTGCGACTGCGTGGAGTTGGCGCCGCCGGTGAAGTAGTGCGGCACGGTGACGGTGGGCGCGGTGGGCGCGCTGGCCGGCACCTGCGCGATGGCTGCCGGCTCGGGCACGTTGGAGTTGGCGCCGCGACGATACTCGAAGCGCACTTCCTGCACGATGCGGTCGGTGACGATCTGGGTGTCGTCGAGCTGGAAGGCGTTTTCGGTGACCTGGGCAGTGGAGTCCTGGGTAGGCAGCGCAGTGCTGCCGATGGCGCCGGTCTGGTAATTGCGCCAGAACTGGTAGCGCAGGGTCAGGGTATTTTTCTGCCCGAGCTGAAGGTCGACGCGCGGGGTGACGGCGGTGCGGGTACGCGGGGAGAAGAGGCCGCCGGAGATGGTGGTGGGCACAAATGTACCGCCGCTGGGGAGGGCGGTGTCGGCCGTGTAGATGCTGGCGTCCTGGGTGTTGCGCTGTTCGGCGGCGAAGAAGTAGGAGGCGTTCTTATCGATGGGGCCGCTGATGGTGCCGTTGCCCTGGATGCTGTGGTAAGGGGGAATCTGGCGAGTGAAAGGATTGCCAGTGTTGAAGGTGTCGTCGTTGCCGAGCAGGAAGACGCGGCCATGCAGCTTGTCGGTGCCGGGCTTGGTCAGGATCTCGATGCGGCCGTAGCCGAGGCGGTCGAACTCCGCCGAGAAGGGATTCTGGTTGATGCGGATCTCGCGGATGGCGGATTTGGGCGGGAGCTGGCCGCCGGTGAAGCCGTCGATGTAGATCTGGCCGCCGTTGGGGCCGGCGGAGGGGCCGGCGAGGGCCTGCAACTCGTTGGAGAGCTCGTCAGGATCGTCGGAGAGGGCGTCGAGGTCGCTGCCCTTGAGCACGATGGCGTTGGCGTTCTGGTCGGCTTCGGTGCTGACGGTGGGACCGCTGTCGCCGTTGACTTCGACCTGCTGCTGCTCATTTTCAAGAGCCATCTTGATGTCGTCGGCCTTGATCTCGCCGGGCTGAACGGCGACCGGCTTGGAGACAAAGAGGGCGAAGCCCGGGGCTGTGACCTGAAGAACATAGTTGCCGGCCGGCAGTCCGTGGACGACATAGGCGCCGCTGGCATCGGAGGTGGTCTTGGCAACCGCCGATCCCTGCGCGGCGCTCACCGTCACCTGCGCGCCGGGAATCATGGCGCCGGTGGGATCGGCGACGTGGCCGTGCAGAGTGCCTCGCGCAGCGGTGTGGGCAGACGCATCGTCCTGGGCCCGGGCTCCGGAGTTGGCCATGGCCAGCACTCCGGCTATCACACATGATGCAAAAAAAGACGATCGTAAGAACACAAGTATCCTCGCTAGTTTGTGAACAAGAGCTACGGCGATAAGAGAGAGCGGATTATTGCGTGCCGGCGTCAGCCTCAGGCGCGCTGGAGCTCATGCTCCAGTTCGCCAGCAGGTCCTGACTCTCGGGCGCTTCCAGCAGCGGCTGGACGCCTGCAATCAGGGTGATGGCCGTGACCTGCGCGGTGCCGGGCGTGGCCACAAGCATTACGGCTTCGCCTTTTTGCAGGTCGGAAAAGTGAATGAGCGGAGCACGCTTCAAGAGCTGCTGGGGGTCGGCTGCGGCCGCGCCTGCTCCCGGCGCCCCGCTGCGCTGCGACCATGCGCCGCCGCGTTGACGGAAACCCTGATGGCCGGCGGGCGCTGCGCCCTGGCTCGCGGCTTCACCCTTGAGGCGGACGGCGAGAAACTGCGCCATGCGCTCCGGCAGGTCGCGCATCTGGGCGTCGGCGGGAACCTTCACGGTGACCTGCTTCTTGGTGGCAAGGTCCTTGATGGTGAAGGTGGAGTTGGCGGGATCGATGGAGCCGATGAGGCCGGAGATATTGCGGAAGCTGCCGGAGACCACCTCTGCGGCGTCGATCTCGGTGCCGTTCTTCGTGCCGCGGGCCATCAATTCGTCGCCCACGTGAATGTCGGCGAAGGGGGCAGGCTGAGCCGCTGCATAGCTGACCGAGACCGGAGCGTAGCGCTTGAGCACGGTGGCCTTGGTGGTGTGAATGGTAAAGCTGTGTGCGGTTGGGCCGGCGCCGGAGGCGATGACGATGGTTCCGGTGGCGGGATCGAGGCTCTTGACCAGTCCACCCGCGCCGTTGATCTTCCAATCTTCGGCTTCCTGTTCACGCTTCTTTTCGAGGTCGGAGGCCTTGATGGCGACGACGCGCATGGCCTGCGGCGTGGCGCCGGTGGAGCTGGGACTGATCCAGACCAGGACGCGGTCGCCGGTGGCAATCTCGCTGAACTGCATGGCAGCCGCCGCGCTCAGGCTGGTCTGGCCGGGCTCGATGCGCTTCAGGTCGGCGGTTGCGGGGACTTCCACGGTGTGGTCTTCGCCCTGCGCGGTTTTGAGGGTGATGGTGTTGCCGTTGATTGCGGTCACCGTACCCAAATAGCGGGTGACTGATTGCGCGCGCGCTACCGCTGCGCAGGCGGCGACTGCGAAACACAGGCCCAGGGCGAGCAGGAAGCTCCGGCTGCGGGTTTCATGTTTGCTTGTCATCTACGTCCTCTCCGCGGCTGATCGGAACTGGCGTCCGTTAGGAAATTGTTTCCTATCAGGGTAGACGAGAGAGTGCCGCAAAAGGTTGAGGCAAATTGAGCGCATTCAGGAGATGGATTGCGTGCCGTTCTGCATGGCGCAACGGTCATCCGTTCAACGGCTTTCGGCCAGGCGGGCGGTGTCCAGAAAGGTGAAGCTGCCCGATGGGCCGGGAGTGATATCGGTCACGCGGCGGTTGTGGACGATGACGGTGTCCTGGTACCAGAGATTGATGGCGGGCAGGTCGCGCGCAAGGATCTTCTGGGCTTCGACGTAATCGGCGCGGCGGCGATCCATGTCGGAGGTTGCGGCCGCGTCGTCGAGCAGCGCATCGAGGCTGGCGTTGGAGTAGCGGCCGCGGTTGCCGCCCTTGGGCGGGAAGCGGGATGTGGAGAAGACGTAGCTGAAGATGTCCGGCTCTTCGTTGCCACCGATCCAGCGCAGGGAATACATCTGGAAGGCGCCGCGCACGATATCGGAATAGAAAGTGGCGAACTCGTAGCTGCGCAGATCGAGAGCGATGCCAACGCGCGCGAGCTGCTGCTGGA
>DAIDLI010000117.1 GCA_027449545.1 Acidobacteriaceae bacterium
CGGCGAACTTGGGCAACTGCCCGGTACCGAAGAGCGACTTGGAATTGACCATGAACGGCGGCAGCACCTCGGTGTAGCCGTGCTTGCGGGTGTGCAGGTCGAGCATGAAGCTGATCAGCGCCCGCTCCAGCCGCGCGCCCGCGCCCATGTAGACCGCGAACCGCGCGCCGCTCAGCTTGGCGGCGCGTTCCAGGTCGAGAATGCCCAGCGCCTCGCCCACTTCCCAGTGCGGCTTGGGCTGAAAATCGAATTTCCCGGGTTGTCCCCAGGTCTTGACGACCTTGTTGTCCGCTTCGGAGGTGCCGGTGGGAACTTCATCCCGGGTCAGGTTCGGCACCCGGGCCAGCGACTGCCGCAACTGCTCGTCGAGTTCGCTCGCCGCGCGGTCCAGTTCGTCGAGCTTGTCCTTGAGCGCGCGGGTCTCGTCCATGACCGCCGCGGCTTCGTCGTTTTTCCCGGCCTTCTTGAGCGCGCCGACCTGCTGGCTCAGCTCATTGCGGCGGGCCTTGGCCTGCTCGGACTGGGTGATGGCCTCGCGCCGGCGCTTGTCGAGAGCGAGAAAATCTCCCAGCAGGGCGGCAGGGTCGGCGCCCCGCGCGCGCAGTTTTTTCTCCACCAGTTCCAGGTTGCCGCGAACAAACGCTAAATCGAGCATGCACTCTCAGTTTACCCGACCGTTGGCGGCGCGGCTGGATGGGCCGCCAGCGCTATCGCACCTCCGCCACACCGGAGCGAAGGCGCATGGTCTGCACCCAGGAGCAGAAGGCCTCCACATCCTCATCCTTGGGGCTGGCGCCGGGGTGCATGGGCCGGTAGTACCAGAGCGGCATCTCGTCGCCTCGCATCTCGCGACAGGCGCTGATCAGCCGGATCTGGGACATCTCCGTACTTAAATTGCTCCAGTTCGAGAAATCCAGATAGGCGCGGCCCTTGCGGATGTCGTTCTGAAGCAGGGCAGAGGCAGGCCACACGTGGCCGTACCAGGGAACCTTCACCTCTGCGGAGTGACAGTCATAGCAGGAGCGGCGCAGGGCGTTGTGAATCTGGGCGTCCGGATGAAGCTGCGCCTCGAGCGTGGCGTGGGGGTTCACCGGCTCCAATCCGAAGTTGGGCCGGTGAAACTGCATGCCAAGAAAAACAACCACGATCACTATTGCGAAGATCCAGAGAGCTCTGCGCATTTCTCACTCTCCTTGCAGCGGTCTGCTGCGGTGCTGGCGGGCTTCGCCGGCCGATCCGGTGGCCGCTTCAGGCGAGGCAGCGACGGAGGGAGGCTGAATGTAATTGGTGGGAATGGGACCGGTCAGCGCGCGGAGGAAGACCACGATCTGCTGCACCTGGGCGGCGCTCAACTTTTGCCCGGTCTGGTACTCGCCCATCAGCCGTACTGCCTGGTCGAGGCTCTGCACCTTGCCGTTCTGGAACCAGGGGCCGGTCTCGGCGATGTTCCGCAGCACGGGGACCTTGAAGTACATTGCGTCGCTCTGCTCGTGCGTGAGGTCGAAGCGGCCGCGGTCGCTCTTCTGATCGGGCCAGTCGCGGAAGACGCCCAGCTTCTGGTAGGAGTTGCCGCCCATCGCCGCTCCCGCGTGGCAGGAGGCGCAGCCGGCATCCAGATAGGCCTGCAGGCCCTCCTTCTCTTCTTCGGAGAGCGCCTTGCTATCGCCGCGCAGATAATCGTCCCAGCGCGACGGCGTCACCAGGCCGGACTCGAAGGTGGCGATGGCATCGGTCACGTTGTCCATGGTGATGGGGTCTTTGCTCTCCGGATAGGCCTTTTTGAACATCTGCACGTAGGTTGGATTGGCCCGCAGAATGGCGATCACCGCATCGGGACCGGACATGCCCATCTCGACCGGGTTCATCATGGGCCCGGAGGCCTGCGCGGCCAGAGTAGGCGCGCGGCCGTCCCAGAACTGCGCGAATTCCAGCACTGCGTTGTACACGGTGGGCGAGTTCCGGGTGCCGGCATTCTTGTTGTGCCCCAGCGAAACCGCGTTCCCAGGATCGACGCCGTAACGGGCAAGATCATGGCAACTGTTGCAGGAGAGCGAATTGTTCTCGGAAAGGTGGGTGTCGTAATAAAGCCGGCGGCCGAGGTTCACGCGCAGCGCCATCACCCCCTGGGCCGGGGCAGGCGCGGAGATGGGCGCAAACATGAACAAGTGATCAGGCTCAATCTCCGAAGCAGCTTCCACGTCGCTGCGGCAGCCGCTCAGGGCGAGCAGGGCGAGCGCCAGCGAAGCCGCCAGGATGCCAGGCGCGGCAAAGTTGCGCCAGCGGCCGAGTTGCGGCGGGCATTTTCCGGAAACAGTCGTTCTGAAGATCCTCATCGCTCTCCTCCTCCGGTTTGAGCACACGAAAATTCGGCGGCACGCGCGGCGGCCGGGTCGTATGGCGCGCAATTTTGGGTTAGCTGAACGGAAGAGTCTGTGATGCTGCGCATAGCGAGGTGTGAGCAGAGGCCCCTCAGGCCGGGGGATGGGCAGGCTGGACCACCTCCGGATTGGCTCGGTCCCGGGCCGCCAGCTTTTCATGATGCAAAACGCTGCGGTGGGTGGGCCGAAACTTTCTCGTTCTCTTCGCATTTAACAGAATGGAGAGGTTTTCGAGATGAGACCAACTGAGTCAAGAGTGAAATCCCCGAGGCGACCCTGGCGGGTCGCGATTGCACTGCTTGGCGCCGCAGCTCTTTGCGCTGGCATGCCGGCTTTCGCCGCGGATGTGCCAAGCTTGGGTACGAATAACAATCAGCCCACGGCACCCGGCGCCCTGAGCTACGTCCAGGGCACGGTGCTGCTGGATGGAAATCCGCTCAATCGCTCGGACATCGGCAATACCGAGCTGACCGCAGGCCAGGTGCTGAGAACGCGCACCGGCAGAGCCGAAGTGATGCTCGATCCGGGCGTCTACCTGCGGATGAACGACCACAGCGCGGCGAAGATGCTGTCCATGGAGATCACGCCTACCCAGGTTGAAGTGAAGCACGGCGAGATCGGCATCGAAGTGGACGAAATCCATAGCCAGAACGTGTTGCAGGTGGTCGACGACGGTGTAACCACGCAGCTCCTTAAGAGGGGCTACTACGAATTCAATGCCAACAGCCCGAAGGTGAAGGTGTTCTCGGGCCAGGCTGAAGTCCGGACCGGGCACGGAGCGTGGGAACGGGTGACGGGCCGGCATGAACTGGTTCTGGCGTCCGGCGCCCAGGGCAAAGCCCAGAAGTTCCAGCCCAATGCGGCAGAAGATCCGCTGATGAACTGGAGCAAGCTGCGCTCCCAGTACCTGACAGAAGCCAATCCGCAGAGCAATCCCTCCTACGAGGGCGGCCCCGGTTGGGGCTGGGGTCCTGGTTGGGGGATGGGCTGGGGTCCTGGCTGGGGCTGGGGTCCTGGTTGGGGAATGGGCTGGGGCATGATGGGCTGGGGCTGGTAATGCAGCCGGCCAGTTGCCCGCAGCCGTAGATGGCTTGCAGTGAACCCGAAGGAGAGAAACAGCTCCTTCGGGTTTATTGCGCTTCCCGGGCATCTCCGCCGCCTTTGGCCCACAAAAAGCGCGCGCCATGCAGGCTTGGAGGAGTCTCAGACAGGTGTGCGCCTGGCAGCGCGAGCCGCAGGCGCACAGAAAAGAACAGCAGTCCCGTTAGAAGTTGACTCTCAGAAGTTGATCCTCGCTGCCAACTGTATATCGCGCGAGTTGTTGCTCTGCCCGCTAACCTGCCCGAAGTTGGCATTGTCAATGTTGGTGGAGGCGATCGCGAAGAGCACCTTGTTGGTCAGGTTGTAGCCGGACACATCGAAGAGCAGGCTGACGCCTTCCCGGATGGTGAAGGTGCGCTTGACGCTCATATCGATGTCATAGGTTCCGGGACCGCGCAGGCCGTAGGCGCCGGTGCGGGCCAAGTTGCCAATGGTGTAGGGCGCCGGATCGGCAAAGGCTACGCCGCTTCCCTTGATATAGGAAGGGGAGTTCAAGCCGGCCAGTGCACCGTGCCCCCAGCTCCCGTTCTGCCGCACCTGGCCTGAGAAACCGGCCTCGTAGTTCGGCATACAGGTTCCTCCGTCCGGTTCCTGACAAGCGGAGGCGGTAATGAGCAAGGGGTAACCGGCGCTGTAAGTGTAGATGCTCGACGCTTCCCAGCCGCTGGTGAGAGCACGAGTGACCAGGCTGCCATTGCCGAGCGAGTGGCCCCGTCCGAAGGGGAGGTTCCACACCGCCGTGCCGGAGACGATCTGTGGCGTGTCTTGCGCACCGCGGCTCCGCTCCACGCTGGTGGGCAGATAGCCGCTGCGATACGTGCCCTGGTCATCGATCTCATGCGAATAGGTGTAGTTGAGCATGAACTCGATGCCCTGCGACATGCGCTTCTTGATGGTCATCTGCATGGCGTTGTAGTTGGAATTGGCCACGTCGCCAAAGGCATCGCTCACGCCGGTGTACTGCGGGAAGGGCCGCAGCATCTGCGCGATGGTTGCCCCCTTGCCGCCAAAGGTGGCATAGGGAAGCTTGATGTCGGGGTCGATGGCTTGCGCAGCGGCGATATTGCTCGACGTGGCGGAGGCGTTCAACAGGTTGCCCAGGTTGTAGTACTTGGGATCCAACTGATCGGACCAGAAGCCGCGCGCGCCTCCCGACGACGGAGCCAGGAAGTGCCCCTGACTTCCGACATAGTTGATGCTCGCGGTGATGTTATCCAGCAGTTCACGCTCGATTCCGATGTTCCAGTTGACTGCGTAGGGATTGCGGGATCCGTAATACGGATCGGCATAGGTCACGCCCTGCGCTCCAGCGCTGATGTTGCTGGCGTAGCCGGCACCGTAGGCGGGATCGATGAATGGCGGCGCCTCATAGGATGGGAAACCGTCATCCAGAACGAAGGCTGCGATGCCGCTACTGGGACTTACGGCCTTGGGCGACGCCGAGAAGCCCTGGTTCCCGCTGCCGGAGCGGCCGATGTTGTTGGAGCCGGTGTCACGGCCGTAGTTGATGCTGAATCCGGCTCGCACCACGGTTTTCGTATTCAACGAGTAGGCGGCGCCGATCCGTGGAGCAAAGTTCTTCTTCCAGTCGTTGATCGGCGTTTTGCAGTTGCAGCCGGCAGCGCCGCTGCCGGCGAACTGCAGTGCGCCGGGATAGTCAACCGCCGGGTTGGTCAGGTTGGGATTCAACCAGGACATCCGGTTCTGCCCCTCGTAGTAAGGCGGGAACCAGTCCCAGCGAATGCCCAGATTAAGGCTGAGGGATGGACTGAGGCGGTAATCGTCCTGGGCATAGAGCGAAAGCGTATGCATGCGCCCGTAGGAAGTGATAATCGACGACTGGGTGAACGAGGCGGAGTCAACCTGGTCGAGCAGGAAGCTTGCGAAAGAGTCTCCGCTGGAGCTGTTGAGCGTCCCGCCCTTGCTGCCCGAAATTGCCGAAAAACCGGCGGTCTCCTTATTGCTGTAGTTCAGATTGAGCGGAGAGTTGCCCGTTGTGTAACTGGTAAAGTTGTCCTGCAGCCATTGCCGGAGCACGCCAAACACAAACGAGTGTTTGCCCCGCACATACTGGACGTTGTCCACCAGATCGTAGGTGTTGGTGACTTCCTGGTAGGCCTTCCCGCCGTCGTTCCATGTTGCGATGCCATTGGGGCTGGAGAACTTGATCTCCGGGAAGGTGTTCGCTGTTTGTCCGGTGGGCAGGCCGGCGATGCCGTATTTGGCGGAGGCGCCGTAGATGGGATTGTAGTTTGCGTTCCCGATCGCGTCATTGTAGCGAAGGAACGCGAATTTGAGCTGGTTGATGAGGTGGTCCGTGATCACATAGGTGTGTTCCAGGATCGTGTTCTTGGTATACGGAATGGCGATCTGACCGTTGACCCAGGGCAGCGGCAGAGGAATGTTGTTCTTAATCGTGTAGCCATGGGGATAGCTCTTGCTGGCGGAGAAGACAACGGCGATGCGCTGGCTGGAAGTGATGTTGGCATCGACTTTGCCCAGTGCCTTCCAAGCGAACGAACTGGAGTAGTTAGGCCCAAGATAGTTGTTGGTCAGTGCGTTGGGGTTGCTCGGCTCCGGGAAGCCGTCCATGAGCGCCTTGGCCATGGGCATGATCTCCGCGGGATCCATGGTGTTGGGCACATTGTTGTAGTCGAACTGCGATCGCGCGCACTGCCCCGAACTGTTGCACGAGGTTGTGCTCGGATCGTAGATCGGCTGCTTGGAGGGTAAATCCGTGAAGTCGCCCCCGCGCTCGCGCATGGTAGGCACGGTGATCAGGCTGGGATTGGCATCTTTGGAATACGCAAAACCGTCATAGTTGCCGAAGAAAAAGATGCGGTTTCTCAGCACCGGTCCGCCTGCGGCGAGACCGAACTCGTTTTGGTGCTCGACCGGCTTGGTGGCTTTGCCGGTGGCAGGATTCAACACGGCAGGCGCCCCCCATCCCCAGGTGTCCAGAGCGGTGTTGCGCAAGTACTCATAGAGCGACCCATGGAGCTGATTGGTGCCGGATTTAATGACGTAGTTCTGCGCACCGATGCCGGCGTACTCCACCGGCGTGTCGGAGGTAACGACCTGGAACTGATCGACGGCTTCCACGGCGATCGAGTTCGACACATTGCGCGGATCGCCTTGCAGCGAAATGCGGGTGGTGGGGATGCCATCGATGTACAGTTCGTCGTTACGGCCTACGCTGCCCACGCCGTTGTAGACGCCCGATGAACCGCTATTGCCCTGCGAAACACCGGGCATGAGATAGACGAATTGGGTGGCGTTGCGCGCGCCCCCGTTCATCTGAAGCGGCAGCGCGGTGTAGGACTGATTCTCGACCGTTCCCCCGAGGGTTGCGCTAGCGGTGTCGAGGGAGGGTGGCGCGGCCGTGACGGTGACGTTCTGCGAGACCTCACCAACGTGGACCTTCAAGTTCAGGCCTACGACCTGAAGTGCATCGACGACCACGTTGTCCTGAGTCAGACTCTCAAAACCCTGCGCCGTGACCCTAACGCTGTAAGTGCCCGGATCGAGCGGAGAAAGAACATAGTAGCCGCTCGAGGTCGTCTTTCGGATCGTCTTGACGCCTGTGGCAACATTGAGCGCGGTCACCGTAGCGCCGGGCACATAGGCTCCGGCAGGATCAACAACGGTTCCGGCGATGGAGCCGGCGCCGTTCATCTGCGATAGAAGTTGGGGTACGCACCAGCCAAGGAGACCGACCATGAGCAGGCACAGTCGGGCTCTACGATATGCAATGCAAACAGCCTTTTTCATTTTTGATGGATCTCCCCTGATCGATGGGCAGGTAACTAGCGACCTTACTGCCAGGTCATGCCAACATCGGGAAGCAATACTATCTACGTATTTACTTTCAGTCAAGTAACTTATTTTGCATTTTACTTGCCTGGAAATTATGAACTGAGTTAGTCTGTTGTCACTTTATTTTTGAAATCAATTTCGTAACATGTCGGCACGATGGCTGCGCCACGTCCGCATGCTGCTGGCCTTCGCGATGCTTTGTGCAGGCCATCGATGAACTATGTCTTAATTAGACAGAAATCATCTTCATCTATATTCATGCGGATGATTGGTTGCAATCTGAATAAGTCGGATTGCGCAGGATGATTATCCGTCTACAAAAGTGGAGAACGGTTCCACAGATGCACACGTCTGCACACTTAGGTGGGGATGACTTATCTAGTTAGTTCTGACATAAAGTGAAATGTAACGTTCGCGCTCAGGACGGCATCGCCGTCCCTACTGTGCGCCGCGTTCACAACAACACGTCTACCTGCGCGCCGCAGCGCTGCGAGACAGCGCGCAGTCGCGAGCGGCAACCCATGCAAGGCCGTGGTGAATTTCAATGATTCCTGGAACAGATTATCGCCATGCTAGCTGGGAGCCGGCGCCCGCCGGTGTGACCTGCATCACACCGATTGATCGGTCTCCTGGGGATTCCGGCCTGAGCGGGGGCCCCCGCCGCACGCGCAGGGGCAGGAAAGCTGCAGGACTAATCCGCGGCTTTGGCGCCGCTGCCGGCCTGAACACGCTCCTGCCAGCCGGGCAGGCGCTGGTCGCCGGTGATGAGGCGGGCACCGCGCGTGAAGGTGAAATAGGTCCAGATCCAGTTGGACATGACGGCCGCGCGGTTGCGGAATCCGATGAGGAAGAAGATGTGTACCACCGCCCAGGTAAGCCAGGCGAAGAATCCGCTGAGATGCGCCTTGAACGGCCACTTGACGTTGGCGATCGCATCCATGCGTCCGATGGTGGCCATGTCGCCCTTGTCGAAGTAGCGGAAGGCCGGACGCGTGTGGCGGGCCAGGTCGGCGGAGACCAGCCTGGCAATATGATCGCCCATCTGCATGGCCGGCTGCGCGACCCCGGGGACCTGCTTGCCGTCCTGCTCGAAGTGGGCGAGGTCGCCGATCACGAACACCTCTTTGAGCCCGGGCGGATTGAGCTTGTCATCCACGATCACGCAGCCGCGATGGTTGAGCGGCACGCCCAGCATCTTGCCCAGCGGAGAGGCCTGCACGCCGGCAGCCCATAACGTGACGGCGGATTCCATCCGGTAGCTGCTTCCGGCAGCTTCGACTTGCACCCATCCCGGGCCGACGCCGGTGACGCGGGTATCCGTGTGGACCTCGACCCCCAGGTGCTCCAGGGAGGCAGCCGCCTTCGTGGAAAGATCGTCAGGGTATGCCGCCAGAACGCGCGGGCCGCCGTCGAGCAGAAGCACGCGGCTCTTGCGCGGATCGATGTGGCGGAAGTCGCGCTTCATATAGAGCTGCGCGATATCGCTGATCGCGCCGGCCAGTTCGACGCCGGTGGGGCCGCCTCCAATCACGACGAAATTGAGCGGCGGATGCCAACCGTGCTCGACCTTCTGCCGCTCGGCCAGTTCGAAGGCGAGCAGCACGCGGCGGCGAATCTCGGTGGCGTCTTCAACGGTTTTGAGTCCCGGCGCGAGCGGGGCCCACTCGTCATGGCCGAAGTAGGAGTGGGTGGCGCCGGGCGCCAGAACCAGGTAATCGTACGGCACGACCGCGCCACTCCCGAGAACGATCTGGTGCTTGAGCGGATCGATCTTGACCACCTCGTCCATCAGCACTTCAGCGTTTTCCTGGTTGCGCAGGATGGTCCGGATGGGGCGGGCAATATCGGCGGGCGACAGCACCGCCAGTGCTACCTGGTAGAGCAGCGGCTGAAAAGTGTGATGGTTGCGCCGGTCGATGACGGTGACGTCGACGGGAAGGTTTTTGAGGGAACGCGCGGCATGAATGCCGCCGAAGCCGCCGCCCACGATCACTACGCGCGGGCGCTTCATCTTGCGGCCGCGCAGCTCGCGCTTGCCAACGTCGACTCCAGCGGCGGGATTGAAGGGTGCGGCCATCTCCGTCATGCTTTCGCATTCTCCTTCACGTTTGAAGATGCTGCAAAAGGGCTTGGGGTGGCAGAAAACCGCGGCAGCGCAGCCCCAAGTCACCGTCCGGCCAGGGCCTATCCCGCGGGCATCTCGCTGTTTCAGCAGAATTTAACCAGTCCTGCTACCATCCACCTATGATCGCGGGCGCAACCCTGACGTGGTGGGCAGGATTTCACGCTGCGGTACTCCTGCTGCTGGCCGCCGACGGCTTTTTTGTTGCCCGCGCCGGGAAGCGCTCCCTGTGGCTCTTCCCTGCCCTGATGCTGCTCTGCGCAGCCGCCTTCGCAGGATGGGTTGCGCTCGACCAGGGCGCGCGGCCGGCCATGGAGTTCGCCGCCGGTTACACCATCGAAGTTTCGCTCAGCATCGATAACCTGTTTGTGTTTCTGGTGCTGTTTCAGGGCTTTCACCTGGGTCCCGAGCGCCAGCACAAAGCGCTGCTGTGGGGCGTGACCGGAGCAGTCATCATGCGCGCGCTATTTATCGCCGCGGGCATCGGCCTGATGCAGCGGTTTCACTGGATCACCTGGGTCTTCGGAGCGTTTCTGCTCTATGGCGCATTCCGCCTGGCGCGCGGCCGCTCGGCGGGCGAAGCGGTTCCCGGCTGGATCCGGAACCTGCACTCCACGCGCGGGTCGCTGCTGCCCATCATCCTGGCTGTTGAGTTGACGGACCTGCTGTTTGCCACCGACTCCATTCCCGCCGTACTGGCGGTCACGCGCAATCCGTTCATTGCCTACACGTCGAATATCGCCGCGATCCTGGGGTTGCGCTCGCTCTACTTCGCGCTCGCCGACATGCTCAACCGGTTCCGCTATCTGCATTATGGGCTGAGCGCGATCCTGGCCTTCGTAGGATTGAAGATGATTGCCGCTCAATGGTTCGAGATCCCGATTACCCTCTCGCTGGGGCTGATCGGCGCCATTCTGGGGGTGACGGCATGGACCAGTGCCGCATTCGGCCGGACGACCAAGCCGGAATAGCAGATCAAGGGCCATTTTCCCGCAGCAACAACCCTACTTTTTCTGCTGCTGAGCGGCGAGAAGATCCTTGAAGGCCGGATAGTTGCGCAAGGCCTCGAAGTCGGCATCGGAGGCCAGCTTCTTGGGAGTGGTGAAGCCCTCGTTCATGGCCATCCGCAGATATTGAATCGCGCAGTCAGTCTGGCCGGAGCGGAGGCATCCCCGCGCCATGTAGTAGTTCATCGCGCCCCGCTGCTCAATGGAAGTAGGGTTCTGAACCTGCGGGCTGCTCTGATCGTGGAAGATGTCGGGATCGAGCGCCGCCGCCTGCTCGTAGGCCTTCCATCCTTTTTTGTACTTGCGCTGCACGAGGAGGTTGGTGCCCAGATTCTTGAAGATGCTCGCCGACTTCGGGTTGATCTTCAGGGCTTTGCGGTAGAGCTTCTCGGCCTTCCTGTAATTCTTCGAGGAATCGTAGACCGTAGCGAGATTATTGATGACCGTCGCATTGCGGTGGTCGAGCTTGAGGCTCTTCTCATAACAGCGCTTGGCATCGTTGAGGTTGAACATCATCTGGTGGGCGATGCCCATCTTGTTCCAGACGGCCGCGGAAGGGTGCTCGATCTTCTGGTAAGCCGCAATGGCTGCCTGATAGCGCCGTTGCGCCTGCAGGGAGTCGGCAATCTGTTCCTGCGTCGGAGGCGGCCGCTTCACAAGATCAGCGGTGCTTTGCGGCACCATAGTTTGCGCAGGAGCGGGCGAAGCTGGAGGACGCATGGGCAACACCGAGGGTTCCAGGGGAAGCGAGGAAGCTTCTGTCGCCGGGGCGGCCGGCGCCTGCGCCCAAACGGGAGCGGCCACCAGCGCCAGCAGCGCCGCGAGGCTGAGAACCGGGCAAACCCTGCGCATACTGCCTCCTTGGGGAACGAAGGCCGATGAACCAGTTGCTGCAATTAGACCACCGGAAGCTCCCAAGCGGCGAGAAAAACTCGCGCGATTTGATTGCGACAACACGAGGGCGGCCCTTCCAACTTCGGTTTCGCGGTACACTAACGCTTCCGGGAGCAGGACGCCTGCTGATTTCCCGTTGCCTCGCCCCAATCCTCTTTTCCCCCACATCATCCGGAGGTTGAAGCATGCAGAAGGCCCTCGCAGATAAGCCGGAACTTGCAATAGCGGAGAGATTTACCGCCGTGCGGCGACAAACGCTCGCACTCTGCGAACCGCTCACCCCCGAGGACATGATGGTGCAGTCCTGCCCTGAGGCCTCTCCGGCGAAATGGCACCTGGCTCACACCACCTGGTTCTTCGAGTCTTTTGTGCTACGTGAGTTTCTGCCTGGCTACAAGGCCGCGAATGAAGACTTTGCCTGGCTCTTCAACAGCTATTACGAGACCTTCTCGCAGTTTCCGGAGAAGCGGCTGCGCTCTTCGTTCTCGCGGCCGGGACTGGACGAGATCCTGCGTTACCGGGAGCACGTGGACGCGGCGATGGAACGGCTGCTGGAAACCGATCCATCCGCGGAGGCGCTGCGCCGCATCGAGCTTGGGGCCAACCACGAGGAGCAGCACCAGGAGTTGCTGCTCACCGACATTCTTCACGCCTTCTTCACCAACCCGCTGCGCCCGAGCTACAGAGAGAAAGGGAACGAGGGAGCGAGGGAACTAGGGGACGCTGGTCCTGCGTTTTCCGCATTTGACGGGGGGCTGCACGAGATCGGCGCCAGGGGCGAAGGCTTTTGCTTTGACAACGAGTTAGGCCGCCACCGCGTGTGGCTGGAGCCGTATGCGCTGGCCAACCGCCTGGTCACCTGCGGCGAGTTCCTGGAGTTCATGGCCGACGGCGGCTACAGCCGACCCGAACTGTGGCTTTCCGCCGGATGGGATGCGGTGAAGCGCAATGGCTTGCGTGCGCCGCTCTACTGGACGGAACAGGACGGCGAGTGGAGCGTGTACACGCTGCGCGGCTCCATGCCGCTGGGCGAAATCTCCCAGGCGCCCGTGAGCCAGGTGAGCTACTTCGAGGCCGACGCCTACGCCCGGTGGGCTGGTCATCGCCTGCCTACGGAATTCGAGTGGGAGGCCGCGGCAGAAGGGGCGCCCATCGAAGGCAACCTGCTGGATGCGGGAAGTCTGATGCCCTCCCCAGCCGATGCTCTCCTGCACGATCAAGGCTGCGCGCAGCTCTACGGTGACTGCTGGGAATGGACGGCGAGCGCCTATCTCGGCTATCCCGGGTTCCGACCGCTGGAAGGCACGCTGGGCGAGTACAACGGCAAGTTCATGAGCGGGCAGATGGTGCTGCGGGGCGGCTCCTGTGTCACGCCGCAGGCCCACATCCGCGCCAGCTATCGCAATTTCTTCTCACCGGAGACGCGTTGGCAGTTTTCGGGGATACGGCTGGCGAAAACCAGCTCCTAGTTTCCAGCCGCTCACCTTCGGCTCTTCGTGCATTTTGGAAGCTGGAGCCAGGAGCTAAAAGCTAGACGCTGCGAGCTGCTTTTCTGCATCCAATGGCAAACATGAGCGTAACGGCTTCTCCTCTTACTGAACTCGAGGCGCGCGAACGCGCTGCGGCGGCGGTCCGGAAGGGGCTCACCGCCTATCCCAAGCACCTTCCGCCCTGGCTGTTTTATGACGAGGCGGGGTCGCGGCTCTTCGACGCGATCACCGAGTTGGACGAGTACTACCTGACGCGGACGGAGCGGGCAATTCTGGCGCGCAATGCCGAAGAGATGGTCGCCACGGCGGCCAAGGGGATGCGCGTGCGCATCCAGGAGTTGGGCGCCGGCTCGGCGGACAAGACCAGGCTGCTCTTGCAGGCCGCCGTGGACCGGCAACGGTCGGTGATCTATGAGCCGATCGATGTTTCGGCCAGCGCGCTGGACGGAGCACGCGAACACATCGAGCGCGAGATTCCCGGCGTGCACGTGATTCCCCGGGTGATGGATTACACGCAAGGCCCGGCGCTGGAGCTCGATGCCGATCATCGGACCCGGCGGCTGGTCGCCTTCATCGGATCGAGCATCGGCAACTTCGAGCCGGAGCAGGCGGAGCGGCTGCTGAAGCGCATCCGGGCGGGAATCCAGCGCGACGATTCCCTGCTGCTGGGCATCGACCTGGTAAAGGACGAGAGCATTCTGATTCCGGCCTATGACGATGCCGAAGGCGTCACGGCAGCTTTCAATCTGAATGTTCTGACGCGGCTGAATCGCGATTTCGGCGCGAACTTCGACCTCAACGCGTTCGAGCACCGAGCGGTTTGGAACGGCATGCGCTCGCGCGTCGAGATGCATCTGGAGAGCCTGCGCCCGCAACGCGTGCATCTGCCGGAGCTGGACATGGTGGTGGAGTTTTCGGAAGGAGAAACCGTTCACACCGAGAACAGCTACAAGTACGAGACCGCGCAGATGGAGGAGATGCTGGGCCGAGCCGGCTTCGCGCCGGCCGCGCTGTGGACGGATCCCAGGGAGTGGTTCGCGGTCTACCTGGGCCGGGCGGAGTAAAGCTCTCTCTCCGCGCAGCCGGTCCTGGGCTAACGTCCTTTGGCCCCGACGGGGCCTTTGCGCTGCTGTATGCCGCATCGCGGGCGGTTGGTCGGCAATGCTGACCGTACACAACAAGCAGCCGCAGATCCTTCGGCTTCGCCTCAAGGATGACAGTGCCTAGAGGGGGACAGCGCGCCTGTTCTCCTTCCTTAGTGCCCGCTCAGGGCGAAGCCGCGGGCGCTCTCCAGCAGCCTGGCAACGGATTCTTTGGAGCAGGATTCGGTGTAGATGCGCATGAGCGGCTCGGTGCCGCTGGCGCGCAGCAGGAGCCAGGTTTCGGCGGCGTTGGGCTTGCTGCTCGCCTCGGGGTTGGCGAGGTAGAACTTGACGCCGTCGAGGGTCTCGACGCGCAGCACCGGCATGCCGGCGAAGACCGGGTCGCCGGGCTTGAGGCCCTTGGCGCGTGCAATGGCGCCATTCTTCACGTCGTCGGGGATGTGCAGATCGATGCGGCCGTACTGGTGCTCGCCGTACTCGGACTGGAGATCGGCGACGAGCTGGCCGAGCGTCTTGCCTTCCTCGGCCATGACGTTGGCCAAGAGCAATGCATTCAAGAGGCCGTCGCGCTCGGGCAGGTGGCGCTGAAAGCCGATGCCGCCGGACTCTTCGCCACCCATCAGGATCTCGCGCTCGAGCATGTAGTCGCAGACAAACTTGAAGCCGATGCCGTGCTCGATGAGTTCGCGGCCGTGCTTGCGGGCGATGCGGTCGAGCATCCTGGTGGTATTGAAGGCGCGGGTGACGGCGCCGGGCCAGCCCTTGCGCCGGAGCACCCAGCTCAGCAGCACGGAGTAGATCTTGTGCGGATCGACAAAGTTGCCGTGCTCGTCGGTGGCGCCGATGCGGTCGGCGTCGCCGTCGGTGCAGAGGCCGGCATGGCAGCCGTTGGCCACCACCGCCTCACCCAGGGCGCGGATGTGCGGCTCGATGGGCTCGGGATTGATGCCGGGGAAGAGCGGGTTGGGGTTGGAGCGAATGGCGAGGTGGTCGACGCCGATGCGGGTGAAGATGTCGGAGAGAATGGTGCCGCCAGCGCCATACATGGAGTCGGTGCAGAACTTCAAGCCGCATTTCGCGATCAGGTTGAGGTCGGCGAAGCTCTCGATGGCCTGGAGGTAGGGCGGCAGGAAGTTCACCTCTTCGATGGCGGCGGGGGTGGCGGCCCGCGGCACCGGCTTGCCCAGATAGGACTCGATCTGGGCGATGATGGAGGGCTTGCCGGAACCACCGTAGGAGGCCTTGTACTTGACGCCGTTCCACTGCGCCGGATTATGCGAGGAGGTGATCATGATGCCGCCGGCGGCTCCGCGGGCGCGGACGCCGTAGCTCAGCGCCGGGGTGGGGGTGATGCGGTCGGCCAGCATCACCGGGATGCCGGTGGCGGCGGCCACCTCTGCGCAGGCACGGGCGAAGGCCTTGGAGCCGAAGCGCGTGTCATACCCTATGCACAAACCCCTGGCAGGATCCTCGTGGTGATGCACGTAGGCCGCGATGGCCTCGGCGGCCAGGCGTACGTTTGCAAAGGTGAAATCGTCGGCGATTACTCCCCGCCAGCCATCCGTACCAAACTTTACTGGAGATTGAGACATACGCGGATTTGGTTCGCTCCTCGCTGCAAACAAGTAATGCTATCAAGAATGGGCGGGAGCGCACCGTGCGCAAAATCTCGGGGCAAGCCGAACGCAGCGGTTGGACAGGGCGATCCCACAAACGGATAAGGAGAGGATTCAGAGTCCGATAGAAGCGTTCTTGAATTTTAGAGATCGTTCACGCCGTCGCTCCGGTGGAGGAATGCTCAGCTCCGCAGGCGCAGAGAAGCTCACATGTGCCAGCCTCTGGATGGATGCGGGAAGAGTTGCAACGAGTTGCCGGGAGCGGGCGGGCGCAGCGCGCTGCAAGCAAGCGTGTCAGTGAGTCTGCGGGGCGATGGGGATGGGTGCGCTGCCGGTGGGATCCCTGTGAAACAGCTTGCGCGAGATATCCGGCCAGAACTCATCGAAGACGCCGCCGGCAGTGCCCTCGGCGGTAACGATGAGTCCGTTGCCGATGGTTTGCCCCCAGCCGGCGTTCTGCTCGGGATAGTAGAGGTTGGAGATTGCTCCCGCCGCGAGATTGCCGCCGATGTTGGAATAGTTGGGCTGAAGGCGGCCACTGTCGCCGCGGCATACGACGGTGGTGGCGATGGCGTAGAGGAGGCGGTGGCGGAATGTGCCGCGCCCCATGCGAAAGTAGCGCGGATCCTGATGCAGCAGCGCGGGCAGGATGGCGCTGCCGATCATGTCTCCGTCGAGCTCATCCAGATAGGCGGCCCCGACGCGCTGGCCAAAGCCGGCCGGGCCCCACTGAAAGCCGGGCTCATCGTCAAAGGCTTCGTGTGCGCCGGCCACCAAGGCGGCGGCGGCGAAGGTGAAGGGATCGATGGCGGAACGCAGGGCGAGTTGGAATTTCTGGCCGGCGCTGAGGCTAGCCGCGTTCCACAGGTAGGTGGTGCCAAAGTTCGGCACCACGCCGAGAATCCTCTGTTTTTCTTCTTTTTTGAGTTGCTGGCGGGCCTGCTGGTAATGCCGTTGCCGGTCAGGGCCGTTCGTGACTGCGGCGGCGGAATTGGCGCCTGTGTGCTGTCCGGCCTGGGCGGCTTCCTGTTGGGGTGTTGCGACGCTTCCCTGCTCTGCGCCGCCGCTCGAAGCAAGCTCCGGGCGTGGCGCTGGAGCGTCGGGCAGGACCGATGATGGCGGGTTCATGGCGCTGCGACCGCTCTGCGCAGCCGCGGGAACAAGCGCGCCTGCCAGGGCGATCGCCCCGGCCAGAGCCCAACCCGGTAGTGGCTTCCAGGCGCGCATCTCTCCACTAAGATGGCTGTTTTTAGTCTTGCGGGCTTTTGCTGTGGTGGTGGTGATGAACCACTTTGGCTTCGACGTCGGGCCACACCTCGCGGAAGACGTTGGCCAGAGCATCACGCCCTACCGCATACCCGAACTTCTGCATGAAGGGGCTGAAGCTGGTCTCCGAGCCGGGATAGTAGGTGAGAGAGATGCCCTGCGAGATGCCGCGTCCAAAGATCTCGGCGGCGTTGAAGGTGTTCTTGCCGTGGTAATTGGGGGTGATGAGGACACGCGAAGCGGCATAGATGGAGCGCTTGAGCAGGGGACCCTGGCCCATGGCGTAGTAACGCTCATCCTCGTGCACGATGCTGGGCATAATCCAGATCACCCAGTAGTCCCCGTCGGTCCGGTCCACGAACCCTCGCCAGTAGTACGGCCAGAATCCGCCGATGCCTTTGCCGAAGGTGGGATGGGTGTTGGTGCCTTCGGCGAGGAGGGAGGTGACCCCCACAAAGACGAAATCGGAGTAATCGAAGCTGTCTTGGGTTGCAACTGCGAAGGCTTCACGGGGGGTGGGCGGCGGCGGCAGCACGCCGGCGCTGACTGCGCGATAGTTGGGCATGACGCCGAGGATGCGCTTGGGCTGGGGCAGGGGCTCGGCCTTTTGCGTGGTGGGAACTCCCGCCGGCGTATCTTTGGATTTGCGGTTCAGATCGGGAGCCGTGGGACTGCTCGGCTGCTGATCTTTCTGTGTTGAGTTTTGCTGGTTTTGGTTTTGCTGGTTTTGCGTGCCGCTGGAACTCCAGCCCTCCGGGACAGGGGCGTCAGGCAAGGCCGACGCCGAAGCAAGCAGGGTGTGGGAACTGGTTTGCGCTGCACTGGCGAAAGAGGCTGGTCCAGCCAGCCCCAAAATCAGAGTTGCAAGAACAAAAGAGAAACGAAACCGCATTCATACTCCATCGGTAATCGGTGCTCATCAAAGGTGGGCTTTCCTTTAGGATGAGCAGTCCGAGATCAAAGTTCCCCGCAGCCGGAGAGCAGCCGGCAGAAGCCGGTGCATGTTTTTGTTGAGAACGCAGAATTTGGGCCTATTGATTAGACGCGGGACTGCACCGGGGGATACGAAAATGGCCACCCAGAGCAGCCCGGGTCGGCAGATGCCGAGCTTAACTCTTTGGTCAACTGAGGATTAGACGGAAAAATCAATAAATCCGCGCTGCGGGTCTGTGGAAATCAGCCGCGCGGTGATGCGATCGCCGACATCCAGGCCCTTGCCGCCGCGCACCAGCATGCCCTCGACGTGGGGCTCGAGGGTGCGGATGAACGTTCCGTAATGATTGGCGCCGGTGACGACTGCGCGGTAGCTCTGCCCGATGTGCTTTTGGAGGACAACCGCGGCGATGCGCTTTTGCATCTCGCGTTCTACTTTGCGGGCCTGGTCTTCCATCTCGGTACAGCGGAGGGCGATGGCGTCGAGCAGAGTTTCGGAGTAGGGCTGAGGCTCAGCGTTGAGCCACGCCTTGAGAATGCGCTGTGTGACCACATCCGGGAAGCGGCGGTTGGGCGCGGTGGAGTGGGTGTAGTCCTGCACGGCCAAGCCGAAATGGCCCGGCGAGGACTCGTTCGGCTTCACGCGCACGTACTCGCCCGGTCCCATCAGCTTGACTACGGCCAGGGAGAGATCGGGAAAGCGGTCGGGGTCCTTCTGCTTCTGAGCCAGCAGAAAATTATTGAGCGCCTTCGAATCCGGATCGTCCGGCAGACTTGCGCCGAGGCCGGCGGCCAGATCCACAATGCGCGACCAGCGCTTGGGCGTGCGCACGACGCGCCGGATGGAAGCCAGGCCGGCGTCGCCCAGGGTGCGCGCGATGACTCCATTGGCGGCGACCATGAACTCTTCAATGAGCGAGGTGGCCCGGTTCTTCTCCAGGCGGGCGAGATCGACTGCCTCGCTGTGCAGCAGGACCGGACGGGTCTCCACCGTCTCCAGGTCGAGGGCGCCGTGCTGAAAACGGCTGTCGACCATGCGCCGCGCGGCTTCATCCTGCAAGCGGAGCTGAGCGGCCAGATCGGCGTTCGCCGCAACCTTGGCGGGCGCCTGGGCGCGGCCTTCGAGCCATGCGCCGATGCTGGGGTAGGCCAGTTGCGCGCGATTACGCACCAGGGCGCGATAGGCCTTGCCATCGCTGGCCGTGCCGGTCTCGTCGACGCAGATTTCGGTGACGATGGCGGCGCGGTCTTCATGCTCATTGAGCGAGGTGATGCCTTCGGAGAGCTCGGCCGGGAGCATGGGAAAGACGCGCACGCCGGTGTAGACGGAGGTGGTCTCCGATTGCGCGTGGCGGTCGATGAGGCTGCCCTTGTGGACGTACGCATCGACGTCGGCCACGCCCACCAGCACGCGGATGCGCCCGTCGGGGAGCCGCTCGGCCCACTCGATCTGGTCGAGATCCTTGGAGGTGTCGTTGTCGATGGAAGACCACAGCAGTCCGCGGAGGTCCTTCACGCCATTGGGGGCGGGAAGCTCGGCCTGGGCCTGGATGGCGGCCAGTTCCACGTCGGTGCCAGCGGGGAAATCGGGCTGAAAGCCGTGCTCGATCATGGCCGCATGGGCGGCGGAGATGAGATTGAAGTGGAAGGGATGACTCGAAGTCATGTATGGCGGCGCGCCTCTTCGCGCAACGACTCGGAGTGAATTCGGTTCAAGCGCAGTCCGCGAAACAGTAGATCGAGCAGAGATCGATCGAAGAACTACCTGGATGAAACTATTGTGCCAGCACGTTGACGGTGAAGTACACGCTCTGACTGACAACGGTGTTATCCACGTAGGCGTTGCCAACGACCTTAACGGTTGCCACGCCCAGCGGCGTGCCGGTGCCGACGACACCGCTGGTGGTGCTGCTGCATCCGACGGCAGCGCCCACGATGCCCGCCAGCAGGACCACGAGAATCAAGAGACGCGTGGATCCAGCGGCCAGGAAGGCGCGGGCTCTGCGCCCGAAGGGCAAGAGGAAGAAGACGAGGCCGGCGAGCGCTGTACCGCCTGCGGCCTGCGGCCACCAGGGCGTATTGCGACTGGTGGTCGAGGGCGGGGTCGTGGTGTAGGTCTGAATGGTGAAGGTGACGGTCCCGGGAGGGGTTACCTGCTGTGGGGTGGCTGCGCAGGTCATGTTGTCCTGCGGCGGGACCTGGCACTCGAGCTGAATGGTTCCTGCGAATCCGCCAAGCGCGGTGACGTCGAACGAGACCGAGCCTGCACCGCCCCGCACGATGTTCAGATTGGTGGCCGGGTTGGTGGGGTCAGGCGTGATGATGAAGTTCTGCACGGTGAGGGAAACGGTGTTCGACGGCCCCGCGTCGTAGGCCAGGTCGCCTTTGTAGTAGGCGGAGACCGTGACCGGGCCGCCGGGCAGCGTGGAGGTGGTCAGCGTTGCGATGGACGAGTAGGTGCCCGCCTGCGCGACCAGTCCGGCTGTGCCGATGGGCGTGGTTCCGTTGTAGAACACCACCGTGCCGGTGGGATTTTGCTCGGCGGTCGCCAAGGGTACGGAGGTAGGGGTCACCGTGACGGTCAGCACCACGGCCTGGCCGGGGGTGGGATTGGTGGTGTTGGCGGTCAGCACGATGGTGTCGGGCAATGTGGTGGCAGCCAGCGGCAGCGTCGCGGAGGTGCTGCCCAGCCAGTTGGCATCGCCGGAGTAGACGGCGGTAATGGCATGCGAGATGTTGGCCGCGAGCGTGAGGCCGGCGAGGGTGGCCGAATTGCCGGTAACCGGCGCCTGGCCGAGGAGCTTGGTGCCGTCGTAGAAGCTGACCTGTCCGGTGAAGGTATAGGTGACGCCGGTGACCGCCGCGGCCGGGGTGATGGTGGCTTTCAGCGACTCAGCCGTGCCGCTGACCAGCGCGGATGGCGTGGCCGTTACCGTGGTGACGGTGGTTCCCTTACCGGCCGTGATGGTGACCGGGGTGGCGGTGGAGCTGCTGTAGCTGGCGTCGCCTGCGTAACTGGCGGCCAGCACATGCGTGCCTGCGGCGACCATGGGAATGGTCACGGTGGCGGTGGATGGAGTGCCGGGCGTGAGGGTTCCGGTGGCGACGGGAGTTCCGTCCAGCATGACGGTCACGGTGCCGGTGGGCCCGGTGCCGGAGGTTGTGGAGATCACGCTGATGGCCACGCTCAGCGAGCTGCCCGCAGTCGGGGTGAGCGTGGAAGGCCCGAGGGTCATGGTGGTCGGGCTCTTGGAAGCGGTCAGCGTAACTCCCGGGGCGGTGGCATTGGTGTAATTGGTATCTCCGCTGTAAGTCGCGGCCAGGACATGCGTGCCGCCCGGCACCGAAGGAATGGTGGCGGTTGCGACAGCCGGCATTCCCGGCACCACCTGCGCGGTGGCTACGGCTGCTCCGTCGAGGGTGAAGGTCACGGTGCCGGTGGGCTGGGCGTTGATGTTCGAGCTCGCGGTGATGGTTGCGGAGACGGAAAGCGGATTGCCGCCAGCGGGCGCAGTCGTGGCCGGCGCTACGGACATGGTGGTGGTGATCTTGGGCAGCGACAGGGATACGCTTCCGGAGGTCGAGCTGGCGTAATAGGTATCGCCGCTATAAGCGGCATTGAGCGTATGCGTGCCGGGGGTGAGCGCCGGCAAGGTGGTGCTGGCGGTGCCCGGAGAGCCGGGGGTGAGGGTCTGGATGCTCTGGGTTACGCCGTCGAGGGTGAAGGTCACGGTGCCGGTGGGCAGGCTCGATCCGACACTCGCCGGGGTCACCGTGGCATTGACGGGCACGGTGGCTCCATAGGAGGGCGTGGTCGTGGAGGGGATGACCGCCGTGGTGGTGGGAGTCTTGGCCACGGTGAGGGTAATGCTCGAAGAAGTTGCCGGGCTGAAGTTGGTATCGCCGCTGTAGGTCGCCTGCACGGTGTGGGTGCCGCTGGCGGGTACGGTGATGTTGGTGTTGGCCGTGTTGCCTCCGGCCAGCGCTACGGTGCTCACCGGGTTGCCGTCCAGCGAGAAGGTCACGGTGCCGGTGGCGGTATCGGTGGTGGAGCCGGCCGGCGTGAGGGTGGCGCTGACGGGCAATGAGGTGTTGCCGGCGGGCGAAGTGTTGGTCAGGTTCAGCGTGAGCGTGGTTCCCATCTTGCTCACGGTCAGGGTGACCGGCCCCGAGTTGGCGGCGGAATAGTTGGTGTCGCCGCTGTAGTTAGCCTGCGCGGTATGCGAGCCCTGCGCCAGCCCGGTCACTGTAAATGCCGCGGTGGCAGGCACGCTGTCGGTAACCGCCACGGTGGCCACTGGCGCGCCATCGAACAGGAACTGCACTGTGCCGGTGGGGGCCCTTGCTCCCGTACCCGAGCCGGGGGGCGCAACCAGCGCATTCAGGGTCACGCTTCCGCCCGCGCCTGGAGTGGTGGTGGAGGGGGTAAGAGATACAGTGGGCGTGCTGGCGCTCACGTTGATGGTGGCGGCGGGCGAGGTGGAGCCGGTGTAATTCGTGTCGCCGTTGTAGACGGCCACGATCTGATGCGCTCCGGTGGCATAGGGAGCCGTGATGGTGATGCTGGTGCTGGAATTGGTGGCGGCGCCCGAGGCCACACCCGCGATAAGCCGCGAGCTGCCGACACTGACGCTATCCACGTTGAACGTGACGCTACCCGAGGGGGCCAGCGCGCCAGCGCCAGCATTGGCGGAAGAGACGACCGCCGTAACCACCAGCGAACTGCCGCCGGTGGGCGAGGTATTGGCCGGAGTTACAGTGGCTGCGGTCGAGCTGGGCTGAGCGGTCACCATCACGGCGGCAGAGTTGGCGGGCGCAAAGGTCGAGTCGCCGCTGTACTCGGCGATGATGGAGTGCGATCCCTGCGCCAGCGCTCCGGTGACGGTCTGCGAAGCCGTGGATGAGTCGCTGGTGGCCGCGGCGAGGGAGATGGTGACGATGTTGCTGCTGGTGCTCTGGTCGTAAAAGGTGACGGTGCCGGAGGGGACGCCGGAGCCTGTGCTGGAAGTGACGGCTGCCGAGAGCAGCAGGGATCCGGACGGATTGATCGTTTGCCCCGATGCCGTTGTGTTGGCGACGGAGGCCGGCGTAGTTCCCGTGCCGGAGACCTGGGCCATGACGAGGCTGGCTGCATCGGGGACGCCGAGGCCGGTGGCCAAGTCATAGCCGACGGCCGCGGTGAAACCAATCTGTCCACTGCTGCCGCAGCCGGGCGAGCCGGAAGTGCATGGCAGTTGTGTGCTTCCCTGCGCCACATCACGGAATGCCAAGCCCGACTGGCTGAACTGATAGAGAGCGGGCGTCAGATCGCCCTGCGCTCCCTGCTGCTGCGCGCGCAGCGCCGCGATGCCGGCGAACAAACCAGCCGCCGCGCCGCTACCGCCGCTGCGCACCAGGGTGCAACCGCTGCCGCTGCCGGCAGCGCTCAGGCAAAAGGCGAGGCCGGGGTTGGAGCCGGTGTCGATGGCGGCGGGCAGACTGAGGTCGGGCAACTGGCGCGCGGCAAGCTGCCGGTAGCCGGCGGGAAGCTGCGCCGGAGCCGGTTGCCAGCGCTGCGCGCCGTAGAGGGTGCTGCTGCCGCCGCCGCCCGCGTAGGCAGGGTCGGCCGCATTGCGCGGCGACCAGCCGGCCAACCCGGCCGACGAGGTCGCAAAACCGGCGACGCCTACCGCCGTGTCCCAGGGGGTGGAGGCCATGGCGTTGACGCCGTAGCCGGTTGTAACTGCGGTTCCGCCGGGCGCCGAACAGGCTGCGGCGCCGCTGTCGCCGGTGGCCGCCACAATCGTGATGCCCTCCGCCGCCGCCTGCTCATAGAGCGCGGAGTAAAACTCGTGGTGGGCGGCACTCATTCCCGCTTCGCAGGCGGAGAAGCCCACGGCGACTGTGCCGGCGAGCTGCCGGTCCACAATGGCAGCCAGGGAGAGATCGACGCCGTCGGTTGCGTTGGTGGTTGCCGCGGGAACCAGCAGCACCTGCGCGCCAGGCGCGACAGCACCGGCCCAGGACGCGGCCAGCGTGGCCTCAGCCTGCGCATCGGTCAATCCGGGATCGGTGCCGTCGAGGTCCACTGCGAGGGGCGATGCGGGCAATGCAAAGGCGGCGCGAAATGCGGCGACATCGCCAGCGTTGACATTGCTGCGCGCGGCGATGGCGATCTTCTGGCCCGCACCGGTGACGCCCTTCGCTGCCAACGGCGCCAGGTCGAGAAGCTGCTGCTCGAGGCGGGGCGTGAGCGCCGCGGCGCTGGTGGGAGAGGTCTCGGCATTGAGGTCCGCACTGGAGAGGGAAAGCGGCTGCGGAGTGGTGAGCGCGGGCAGCGAAACGACTCCGTCGAGCGACACCAGCCCGGCGATGATCGGCCTGAGCGCCGCCGGAACCGAGATGCTGCCAGCCAGCACCGGGCGCGGCGAACCGCCGGAACCGGCGATCATTTCCATTTGCGCCTGGAAGGCTTGCTCGACCTGGGACACGGTGCCGGAGAATTCTATCCAGCCACGGCCGGCGGGCAAGGGCGCTACCTGGAATCCCTGGCTCTGGAGCCACGCAACCACGGCGGCGACGGCGGCGGGGGAATTGGCGTATGCATCGGCAAAGGCGCTGGCGGAAAGCCAGTGGTGATATTGGGGAGAGTTGGGGTCTTGAAGAGCGGCAAGCTGAGCGCTCAGCGCCTGCTGCTGGGCCGGCGAAGGCTGAAGGAGCAGAAGCATGCGTGGCAGGGGCTCATTGCCCGGGGCAGGGCCTTCGCTGGTTCCAGAGATGGCGAGCGGCGGGGCGGTTGCGGTGAGAACCGCCGGCCCGGTGCTGCGCCAGTCACCCTCCACGCGGGAAGAGGACACGACCTGCGCTCCCGCTGCGCCCGCACCGAGATACGCCAAAACCACGACAAGGGCAAGCAGCCAACGCACGCTTCGTCTCGTACTCATGATCCTCGCCGCACACGCCGGTGTGCAGGCGCAACCTCTCCTCCGATCCAAATGGGACCTCTTCCCATCTTCGCCGGGGGAGCGAATTTGCACCTGCCCCTTTTGGGGACGGTGAGATGGTCATTCTGTGTGCTTCGCCCTGATTGTATAGCTCCCAGGCTGGTTTGGAGCATGGGTTTGCAAGGGTGGAGGGGTGTGCGGCGGCGGGGGCTGTGCATATCCAAGGCGAAATGCGCTGCTCTGGGCACCTCTGGGCGCTTTACCCCAATCGCGACGGCGGAGCGGCCTCCCGGCCCCAGCAGCATGCGGCCTAGGCTGCGCTTGGCACCTGTCCAGGTTCACTGCCTTGCCCCGCCGCTGCCGAGGGGGTCCGCGGCGCTGCTCTCCGCTCGACCCAGCGCGAGACCTTCGCGATCAACAAGCATTCCCATAAGCTTCCAGCGCTCTCTTTCCAAGCCGATCACCTGACGCCGAATGTGCGCGCACGAGGCGCTGAAGGTGGTGCAGCGTTCGCTGCAAAGGAATTGCCGTTCCTACATAGTCCCGCTCAAAGGCAAGGGCGCTTTCGCCGCGAAAGCGCCCCTTTGTACGACGGCCCTGTTCTGCCCCAGCCTCTGCAACGGTCCTACTGCTGCTGAATGCCGAGGTCGGCCAGCACCTTCGGCTTGGCTTCTTCGACGGCCAGCAGGTTATGGCAGGCGGAGCAGTCCTGGGTGATCGAACTGCCATCCTTGGCGACGTGGTCGCCATCGTGGCAGCGGAAGCAGCCTGGATACTCCTGGTGGCCGATGTGATTGGGATGCGTGCCCCAGGTGACCTTCATAGAGGGAAACACGTTCTCGTCGTAGAGCGTAACCAATTCCTTGCCTGCGGCCTGGACCAGGGCCGCTTTGGTTTGCAGGACACCGGGGTTGCTCTGCTGGTAGAAGGCCTGGAGCTGACGCGGAATCTCAGCGCCGGCCTGAGCCTGGCTGGTGTAGGTGGCCTTGAGCAGTTGCAGGCCTTCCTTATGTACCCAGGGCAGGCTGGGGCTGATGGCGCCGTCGGCCATGGCGCTATTGATGGCTTCCGTGGCGGTGACAAAGGTGTGAGCGGCGCGGTTGTGGCAGTCGATGCAGTCCATCGTGCGCAACTCGCCGCTGGGCTTGGCTCCGTTGAGCGCCGAGGCAACATAGGTGGTCAAGGTGCCGTCGGGGTTAGTGCGCTGGACCCAGGGAATGGTGGTGCGGGTGGGGTCGGTGGTGACGTACTCGATGTGGCCGAGGTGCACGCCGTGGATGCCGGTGCGGTGAGAGAGGGAATCCTCGCCGCCGAGGTGCAGAATCAGCACGGTTTGGGTTTCGGTGTTCTGCTCATCGTCGGCAAACGCCGACTTGACCAGCAGCTTGTCGCCATCGAAGCGTGTGGGAGTATGACAACCTTCGCATGTGTAGCGCGCGGGGCGCAGGCTGGTTACCGGAGACGGAATGGGCGTGGGATAAGTGGGAATGAGCTTCGGCGCCAGGGGCGCGACGGGGCGGAGGGTGACCTCGATGAGCTGCTTGGTGCCATTCACCTTGGCGCTGAAATAGGCTTCCGCGCCGGAGCCGATATGACAGGCGACGCATTCCACATGCGAGTGCGCCGAGATCTTATAGGCGGTATATTCCGGCTTCATGACGTGACAGGACTGGCCGCAGAACTCGGGCGAATCCATGTAGGCCGCGCCGCGGTAGCTGGCGGTGCCGACAACCAGGAGGTTGACTACCGTGGCCACCAACACAATGTCCAGGCCGTGACGGAAGATCGGGTCGTTGAGATCGATGCGGGGGTACTCGGGGGGGAGTGCGCCCGCCAGCGCCAGTTTGCGCCTGCGCACGAAGATGCCGATGGGGATCAGCACCAGGCCGAGCACGAACAGAGCCGGCAGAATCAGGAAGAAGATAATGCCCAGGTACGGGTTGGCGGAGACCCGTCCGAAGATCTCCAATGCCCAGTAGCTGAGCATGGTGGCGGCCGATGCGGTGGTGATGGCACCGCCGGCCAAGCTGATGGGATTGTTTCCGAAGTAGAGCGCCGGCCTCAGCCAATGCTCGCGAAATCTCTCAAAGGAAGACACACATGCCCCCGCGTGAAGAGGCCCGCCGGGAAGGCGGGCCTGTAACTAACTCTGGTCGGCCCCGCCTTACTTGAGGGACTTGAAATACTCGGCGACCGCCTTCACCTGAGCGTCGCTCAGTCCGGAGATCGGGCGCATCTTGTTCTTGCCATTCTTGACGGTGGCTTCGACCTGGGCCAGGGTCATTTTCTTAACCGCCGGGTCGCTGACAGCCTTGATGCCCATCATCTTGGCCATGCCGGGATTCGGGGTGCCGGTGGCGCCATGGCACATCTGGCACTTGGCCTTGTAGATGGCGTCGCCCGAGGACTGGGCAAAGGTCGTTGCACCGGCCATGGAAAGCGCCAGCGCCACAATCGCGGAAGTACGAATGCATTTCCTCATTGTCTGACTCCTTGAGAGATTTCCCGGCCGGACAACTCGTACGCGCCCTTCCGAGTTCGTAACACTTGTGTTTGTTTGGCAGCGGCTGCTGGGTGACGGCCTAAGCTACTCTTGCGCGGACGCCGGCCAGTTTCCCTTGCTCCCGATGTTACTTCGAAAACGTGCGAAAGTAAGTCACCGCGTCTTTAATTTGCGTTTCGGTCAGCTTGCCTTTGAAGGCCGGCATCTTTCCTTTGCCGTTAGTTGTTTCCTCAATCATCTTGGCTTCGCTCATGCTCTTGACAGCCGGGTCCTTGGCCGATCTGACGCCCATGGCCTTGGCGATGCCGGGGTTGGGATTGCCCTGCATGCCATGGCACATCTGGCAGCGCGCCTTGTAGGTTGCCGCGCCCTGCGACTGCGCGAAGGCCATAACTCCAGCCATGAGAAGCGCCACGACGCCCGCCGTCGCCCACCGATTGATCTTGCTCATGCTCGTGCTCCTTGCACCTTCCCGGGCAGCCTGCGTTCGTACGCCGGTTGCAGGAGAACTGTTGGATTCCTCTTGTCTGTGAAGCGTCCATTGTAACCTGGGCGCTTCCCTGCAGGTCTAAGAAAAGGAGGGGTGGACCAAATCAAGCTCCCAGACCCAGGTCCACCCCTTAGGAACGCCCGATCAGAACTCGTAGTGGAAACCGAGCAGGACGTTGTTGGCGTGGAAGTTGCGCGGCGCCGTAAAGCCATAGACCGGCGTCGTGGAGGACATGGCGGTATTCGGCACGGAGCTGCACGGCACCACCGGCAACGGACCCGCGGTACCCACGGTGAGGTTGGGATTGGCGTTGCAGTACTGGGCGCCGGAACGGCCGCCTTCGCCGTAGCCGAAGTAGTCATATTCAGCCCGCCAGATGAATCCCTTGTGAACCGTCCATGCGACGTTCACAAAGGGCGTCTGGTAGGTGTTGACGACCGTGCCATTGACGTCGCCGGCATCGGTGAAGAAGCGGCTGCCGTTTACCGCGTTGATACGGTAGCCGACGTTGGAGTGGATCCGGTCGACAGGCGACAGAGCTAGCGCCACCGACCCAAACTGGGTGGGAGCGTCCTCGAAGTCCTTAGCCGGCCCGAACAGGACGGTCTGGGCTCCGTATCCGGCAGCGACCTTACCACAGAGGTTTCCGCTCGGGGTTGCGGCCGCTGGCGCAACCGTTCCGCCGGGCATCGCGGTCGCCGCGCCCTGGAAGCAGATGTTGGTGGCGGCGTAGACAGCGTTGTAGCCATAGGTCAGGTCGAGCCCATAGTGCTCGTTCGGGTAGAGGGCCGCACTCACGTCGAAGAAGCGGTTGTAATCGACATGCTCGAGCGGACCGACGGGGGACGGAGTCCCGGTGTTGTTGGTGTTGTCGTGGTGCTCCTGGTCGTTATACACCCCGGAGATCGTCGCCCAGGTCTTGGGCCGGTAGATGGTGTGCACCCGGTAGATCCTGGTTTGCCGCGGCATGACCGGCGTGAGAACGTTGTTATCGTAGAGGGCTTCAATCGAGCCGTTGATGTCCCACTGGTTGGTGGGGTGCACTGCGGCGGTGAAGATCGCGCCGTTCTCATCGATGGTGTAAAGCTCTTCGCCGGTCTGCGAGGAGGTGTTATTGGGCGAGCCTTCGGCGATGGTGTGGGAGCTGTAGCGGTAGGTCAAGGAGAAGGTAGACCGCGCCGTTGCATCCCAGGTGACTGTCGCGTTGTTGATGGCAAACTTCTGGCCGAAGTAGTTAAACTGCGGCGTACCAATGGCCGGCCCGCTGTGGCCGAACGGTCCGCTACCGGTGCTCACGGTCTTGGAGGTCAAGCCAGTGTTGTAGATGGTACCTGCGCCCGACGCGATGGAAACCGTGGTGCCGCTGGTGAACTCGGCGGTTCCAGGCTGATGAACGTTGGAGTAAGTCAGCTGATCGGAGAGGCTGATCTTGCTGCTCGCCTGCCACACGATGCCGTAATCGACGGCGATGACGTCCCGTTTGGCGTTCGCAAAGGCCGTGTAGGCGAGTTCGCGAGTGGTCTTGCTCAAGCCCTGGAAGTCATCGTAGTAGTTGGGCAGGTTCATGTTCGCCTTGGTATAGCGAACATCGCCGTTCATCGCAATGTTCTTGATGCTCGTGCTTTGCAGCCGGAAGATCTCCGTGGGGAAGATCTCACGGGTGGGCTGGGAGCGGAAGTAACTGGTAATGACGTTACATGCCGGATCGATGATGGGCAAGCCGCCGTTGGGATTGGCATAGAGGATCGATGCGCCGACGGCGCTGTTGCACACGCTGCTCGGGCTGTATGCGCCGGTAGCGGTGTAACCGTAAGGCACGAAGCTCTGATAGCTGCTCAGCAGGGCGACCTTGGTTCCGTCCGACTCCTGCACGTTCAGATACTGCGGAGCCATGGTGAAGTAAGAATCGCCTTTGTAGTGGTCGATCTGCTCCTCGAAGGTGAGCTTGGTATCGCGCACCGGCTTCCAGTCGATGGCGCCCATGAAGTCGTCGGTGCTGTTGCGTTGGTATTCCTGAAGGATGACTTCCTGTCCTGCCACCGAATTGCCGCTCGGCGTCAGGCTGGGCCCCTGGAAGATATTCTGCGAATATCCGAAGCGGAACGTCACCTTGGACAGCGGAAACAGCGTCAGGTTGGTGTTGGTCATCCGCCGCACGGTGTTGAAGAGGAACGGAGACTGGTTGACCTGCGGCCAGGCATACGGAGTGGACGAGCCGCTGATCGGAATCGAGTAGCCGGTAGGAATTCCGGGATTGCCCAGCAGGTCATAGTCAAAGTACCTGCGGTCGCGCCGGAAGTTCGCCGAGAACTCGTAGATATTTCCCTTGGAGATGTCCATCTTGGCGAAGTTGTAGGGATCGCCGCCGAGGCCGCTGCCGAACGCGGAGAGGTTGTCGACCAGGGTGTGCTTGTTGGAGGGCAGGGCGTGCATCTCAAAGCTTTCGCCGAGCACGCGCGGGCCCGATTGGTAGTTGACCAGGGTGTCATACATGGAGCCGCTGCCATACTGATTGGTCATGCGGCCGCCCATGTCGATGGAGTAGTGTGCAGCGTAGCCCTGCGGAATGGACATCTGCGCTCCCGAGGGGGGAGCCAATGCCGCGGCCGCATCCTGGGCGCTGGCGTAACCGGCCGCGACCAGCAGGAGCGCGGCGGCCAGCACACCCGTCGCCTGACGGGCTTTGGCCCGTGCCGGGGCGGCAGATGGCTGCATTAGAAATCTGGAAATCCAGCCAATGTTCTTCATATGAAGCCTCGCTTAAGAACCTTCCTCACCAAAACGTGAATCGTGCTAAACCAATGCTCGGAACTGGCCGCGCCTGCAGCGCGGCCGTATCCCTACCTGAGAAATGCCGGGTTGATGTTCGAGCCGTGGATGTAGGTATGGCAGCTCGTGCACGGGATGCTGTCCGACGACCCCTGCCCCTGGCCGTGAACCGTGTCGGCGCCTACGGCGCTGTGGCACTGGTTGCACAGCACATTGATGTTGGGCATGTTGAGGAGGCGGGCGTTCTGCGAGCCGTGCGGCGAGTGGCAGGCCAGACATCCCTCTGCCTTGACCGGCATGTGCTCATACACGAACGGTCCGCGCACATCGGTATGGCACTTCACGCAGACCATATTCTGGTCCGCGGTGTTGCGTAGGTTGTTGGGCTGGAAGGTGCCGTGGACATCGTGGCAGTCGCTGCAACTCACCACACCCTCATTCACCGGGTGATGGAAGGGCATGTGAAGCTGCGCCTTCAGGTCGGTGTGGCACTGGTAGCAGAGCGCGGGCTGCGAGGCCTTCAGCAGCTTGGTGTTGGCTTTGCTCTGGTGCACGCTGTGACAGCTAATGCAGCTCAGCCCTGCCTTGGCGTGCGGCGAGCGGTCGAAGTTGGGGTGGGTGCCGGCGTGACATTTCTCGCAGGTGGCCACCACCTGCTGGGCCGGCGCCTTGGCGGGATTGAAGATCTTGGTAACGTCGCCGCCACCTTCAACGTGGGCCTTGCCCGGGCCATGGCAGTTTTCGCAGGTGATGCCCTTATCGCCGTGCATCAGGACCATCTTGGAATGAGGATTATTGGCGAACCCTTTTGCGACCGCCTCGTGACAGGTGGCGCAGGTTTCAGGGCCCACAAAATCGGAAGCCGCAGGCGCCTTTGCCGGAGCCTTCAATGCCTGGGGCTTCGGGCCGGGTGCAGCCAGTGCGGAGGCGCATAGAATGCCTGCGCCCAGCAGCAGAATCCAGATTGCTCGCAGATCCGGTACGAATCCCGGAACCGCATCGATCGGCAGTCGCGTTACAGGCCTTTTTGTATGCATGAAAAATTCACCTTCGATGCTCTTGCTCCAGATCACATATCTTTCGAGGTTGTAACTCGAAGAGATTGGAAACTGTGCGGAGCATCACTACTTACTGGTGAGCGTAGTTCTATGCAGGAGATTCGAGCGGTGATGTTCGTCACACACGCCAGTAAGTGTCACCTAGCTTCGAATTACTTCGCGGAGAAGGGGATAGAGGCATGCGGCAGCGGCGATTTTGTGCTCGCCGTCACAAGCAAAGGACGAACTTCTCAGGGACGTGAGGCTCATCACATTCAGTTTTCCCTTGCCTGCGGCACACTCAATTCAACCCTTGTTGTGAGGCCTGTTGGAGAGTGAAAGGGATCTCCACCTCCACCCCGATGGGCAGGGTTCGGAACCGGCAACATCGCTGAGGACTAGAAGGGCCGGAACCGGGTAAAGGTAAGGGATGGCACACATCGGGATCACGGCAGCTACGCATCCGCACGCGGCGCACATGCCGCGGCAGGCTCCTGTGGGCTGCGCAGCCTGCTCCAATCGGCGTCCAGGTTGGTTCTGCTCCCTGGGCAGCGCTGTGCTGGCCGATCTTGAACTGGCCACCAGCACGATCTCCCTTCCCGCGCAGGCATCGCTATTCACGCAAGGTGAAGAAGCGCGCTGCCTGTATCTGATCTGTTCCGGATATCTGAAGCTGACCGCCGGCCGGCCCGACGATAAACAGATGATCGTGCGGGTTGCCGGTCCGGGATCGATCCTCGGGCTCTACGCGGTGCTCTCGCACGGCGTCTACGAGGTCTCCGCGGAGTCGCTCACGACCGCGCAACTCAGGCCGGTGGAGCGGGAGCGCTTTCTGAGTTTTCTTCGCAGCCACAAAGAAGCGCAGATGCGGGCGGTGCAGTGCATCTGCCAGGAGTACCGCTTTGCGCTGCAGGATGCCTGCCGCATCGCGCTCTCGGAGACGGTCGCCACGCGCCTGGGGCGGCTGCTGATGGAACTGGGGCACCAGATCGGGGAGCATACGGAGGCGGGCGAGTTCCGTTTTCCGTTATTGCTCACGCACGAAGAGATGGCGTCGATGACCTGCACCACGCGGGAGACGGTGACCCGCACGCTGGGGCAGTTCCGCAAGGATGGCTGGATCTCCATCGAGGAGTCGGTGGTCACCATCCACCAGCCCGCCAAGCTTCAGGCGCTGATCTGATCGGTGCGGGCAGCAGTCGCGGGGGTAAAGCGACGTTGATCGATGGGGGTTCTGAGCGGGCCTCTGACGCGAAGGAGGGACGCGCGGCGCAACCGGCGCTGGTGCGCGGGGCTGCTTTCCTCTGGCGGCGGGATGCAGTCCAAGAGGTATGATCTTCCTAACGACTTCCCCACGCAGGGAGCCTCTTGCTGCCATGAAATTTTCCATTGCCTGTCTGAGTGTTCTGCTTGTCTCCTACCCCGCGGCGTTTGCGCAAAGCGCTGCGCCGGCAGCGGCCGCGCCCCAGGCCGTCACCACCACCGCCAGTCCCGAGGTCGGCGAGTTCCAAAAGATTGAAGACGCCTGGTCCACGGCGGTGAATCAGCACGACCAGTACGGTCTTGAGAATGTGCTCTCGCCGCTGTTTCTGGGTGTGGCCGCGAACGGGGACATCAGCACCCGCGATCAAGAGGTGGTGCAGACGCTGTCGAATAACGACAAGTCGCTGTGGCTGTCGCAGAAGGTGATCTCGGTGCGCATGATGGGAGACACGGCCGTGGCCAACGGCACCTATTTGCTGCGCCACCAGGACGGCAACAAGACCGTCACTGATAATGGAGTGTTCACGCACGTCTTTGAGCGCACGCACAATCGCTGGCTGTGCGTGAACTCGCAGCGCACCCTGGTGCGCACGGATGGCCCGCCGGAGAAGCACAAGAAATCTTCGAGCGCCGCGGAGCCGTTTCACATTCCCCTGTTCTCGCACGGCAAATAGATCAAAGCAAAAGTTATTGGCAGTCGGTCGAGCGCGCATTCTGCTTTCGCGGCGCGACAACTGAGACAAACTCGTTTTGCCGCGCGGCATCCTAACCGGAAACGGCGGGGTTTCCGGTCTTTCGCGCGCGCATGCCCTCATCTCTCCTTGCATAGAGCAGTTGGTCGCGGCAACACGAATTGCCGGCACCTGCCTCGCGAACAAGGAGGAGACATGTATCACCACGTGAAGAAGCTGATGTACACCGTGAACGTGGGCACGCCCGACGTGCGCTTTGGCAGGATGCTGCTGGAGCAATTCGGCGGCCCCAACGGCGAGCTCGCGGCCGCCATGCAGTACACCATCCAGGGCTGGAACTGCGTGGACGATCTCGGCCGCCGCGACCTGCTGCTCGACATTGGAACCGAGGAGCTGAGCCATCTGGAGGTGGTGGGCGCCCTGATCCGCATGCACCTGAAGCCGCTGAAGACGGCAGCGGAGGCCGCCGAAGCGGACCCGCTGCTGAGCATCGTCGGCGGCGGGGGCGTGGCCTTGCGCAACTCGGCCGGCAACCCCTGGACCGCCGATTATCTCAAGATCACCGGCGAACTCGATGTGGACCTGCGCAGCAACATCGCAGCCGAGGCTCGCGCCAAGATCGTGTACGAGCGTCTTATCGATCACACGGACGACGCCGGCAGTATCGACACCTTGCAGTTCCTCATGACCCGCGAGATCACGCATATGAAGGCGTTTGCCGCGGCGCTGGAGACGCTGGAGAAGAAGCCCTTCTCTGTGGGCCGTCTGGCGCCGACGCCGGTGCTGGTGGACGAATACTTGAACGCCTCCACCGGCGAGGGCAATGAGGGCGACGCCGACACGCACGGACCATGGATGGCGATGAACAATCTTCATCCAGTGGAGCCGCATCGCGACGGCGGCAAAGGCCTCTCAGTGGAACGCGTGAAGGGTATCGCGGGGGCTGAAGACCGAGGCAAGCAAGACGCTGCGCCCAAAGCCACCACCGCAGCTCCGACGGAAGATCTGATCGGGGTACGACGCCTCAAGCGCAAGGCCGCCTGAGCCGCATCGCCGCTGCCTCTCCGGCGTCTTGCCGCGCCGGGGAGGCGGGCGGTTCGAAGCCCCCCGGAAGGTTATGCTGGGGGAACGATGCGCGTGATTGCGGGGAGATTTCGATCGCGGGTGCTGCAAGCTCCGGCGGGGCTGGCGACGCGGCCGTCGAGCGACCGGCTGCGAGAGACGCTGTTCAATGTGCTGACGCCGCGGATGGAAGGCGCACGGTTTCTGGATCTGTATGCGGGGTCCGGAGCGGTGGGGATCGAGGCGCTGAGCCGGGGCGCGGCCGAGGTGGTGTTCGTGGAGCGGGCCGCAGCAGCGCTAACGGCGCTGCGCGCAAATCTGGAGAAGCTGGGCATTCGCGCTGAGGCGCGGGTGCAGGCGGGAACGGTGTGCGCGTTCCTGAGCCGGATCGAGGGACCGTTCGATGTGGTCTTTCTGGATCCGCCTTACGACGCAGCGGAAGAGTATGAGTCGACGCTGAGGATTCTGGGTGCGGGGAATCTTCCGCCCAGGTCTCAAAGTCGAGACCTGGAGCGCCCGCAGAGTGGGACAGGGACCGGCGGGATGCTGGCCGAGGGCGCGGTGGTAGTCGTGGAGCACCGGCGCAAAGACCGGCTGGAAGATCGCTATGGCGATCTAACGCGGACGCGGCTGCTGCAACAGGGCGACGCTGCGCTGAGCTTCTATCAGCGCGCCAGCGCAGGTTAAGCTGCGGTTCCCCCGGGCTGACGTTGCGAGGGCGAGGCCCGCAACGGATCAGTGCATAGCGCTGGCGCCGGGGCCCTGGCCGGGCCGGTTCTTGCTGAGCAGGAAGGCGAGCACGATGAGGCCGATGGAGGCCCAGGAAAGCTCCATGTAGACATCCTGATAGCCCTGGGTGGTGGCCTGGCGCAGCAACTCGTTATAGATGGTTCCGAGGGCCATGCCCGTGGCGTTGGCGGCGCCGGCCACCTGACCGAAGAAGCCGCTCAGCGCCTGCACATGCTGCTGGTAGGCGACGGAGCCGGGCTGCATGTACTGCTGCAAGTGCTGTTCGTGCCACATGGAGCGGCTGGTGACCTGCGCGTTGGTGATGGAGATGAGGATGCTGCCGCCCAGATTGCGCACGAAGTTGATGAGGCCGGCGACCTGGTTGGACTCCTCTTTGGGCATGCCGATATAGGCGGCGTTGGTGATGGAGATGAAGCAGAAGGGCAGAGGCAGCATCTGCACGACGCGGAGCCAGGAGGCCTGCGCAAAGCTCATCTGCATGTTCGTGACATAGGCGGCGTAGCGGAAGGTGATCACCAGCAGCGTAAAGCCGATGAGGGACAAGGTGCGCGCGGAGAATTTGCCGGTGGCCCAGCCGGCGAAGGGCATGACAAAAACCAGGGTGATGCCGCCGGCGGTGAGGGCCAGGCCGGCGGTGGTGGCGTCGTAGCCCAGAATCTGCTGGGTGAACTGCGGCTGCAAGACGGTGTTGGCGTTAAGCACTCCGCCAACCAGCATCATGAGGAAACAGCAGATGGCGAAGTTTTTGTGGCGGAACAGCTTGAGGTTGATGAGCGGGTCTTTCTGACGCCACTCCCAGATGACCAGGCCGATGAGGCTGGCGACAAAGAGCACGGCCAGGGTGCGGATGAGGTCGGAGCCGAACCAGTCTTTCTCCTCACCTTTGTCGAGCATCATCTGCATGGCGCCCATGGAGATGGTGAGGAACGACAGGCCGAGGTAGTCGAGGCGGAGCAGGCGCGAGCGGTCGGGCATGATCCAGGGCGGATCCTCGATGAGGCGGGTGACAAGCAGAAAGGCGAGGATGCCGACGGGAATGTTGATGAAGAAGATCCAGCGCCAGGAGTAGTTATCGGTAATCCAGCCGCCGAGGGTGGGACCGATGGAGGGTGCGAGCACGGCAACCAGGCCATAGAGCGCGAAGGCCTGTCCGCGCTTGTGAGGCTCGAAGGAATCCGCCATGATGGCCTGGGCCATGGGCTGCATGCCGCCGCCGCCCGCGCCCTGGATGACGCGGAAGACGATCAGCATGGGAAGGGTGGGCGCAATGCCGCAGAGAAAGCTGGCGACGGTGAAGATGGAGATGCAGAGGACGAAGAAGTTGCGACGTCCCATCAGGCTCGAGATCCATCCGCCGAGCGGGAGCACGATGGCGTTGGAGACCAGGTAGCTGGTGAGCACCCAGGTGCTCTGATCCTCGCTGGCGCCGAGCGAGCCGGCGATATGGGGCAGCGCTACGTTGGCGATGGAGGTATCGAGCACCTCCATGAAGGCGGCCAGGGCCACAGTGGCGGCGATGATCCAGGGATTGACGCGCGGCTTCCAGCCGGAGTGATCGATGAGATCCGGATTCACCGCCGTAGTGGACGGCGGGGCGGCGTTGGGTCGATCGGCGCCCCCGGCGCCCGCTGTACTGGCTTCCAAATCGGACAAACAGTCTTCTCCTGCTTCTGTCTTTAGGCCGCTGATGGTTCTGCCGGCCGATTAGCTCCCGCCCGCAGTGCGGTGGAGGCTCCTTGGGTTGCAGGGCGCAGCCGGCCGGCGAATGCATTCCCCTCTGGCGGGGGGATGGGAGCGAAGGCCGGAGCCGGAAAGAGAGGCGCCACGAAGGCCGGGCGGCGGCAGTCGCATGGCCGCCAGGCGGTGTGTACTTTATCTAGATTCACATGGGGGCGTTTGGGGTGCAGGGATTCTGGGCGAAGCACCGCATCCGGTTGGACTATGTCGTTTGCGGAGAGGAGCTTCAGAGATCGGCGGGCGTTGCGCAGACCCGGCGGCATGCCGTCAAGAGCTGAGAGAGCGCAGGGATTCAGTAGTTCTGATAGGCCTTATTGAACTTGGGCCGGGGCCGGGTGGCAAGGTAGGCGGCGACGTCGTAGGACTGCTGGGGAGAAAGCGTGCCGGGGGCGTTCTGGGGCATGTTGTGCTGGACGAAGGCGGCCATTTTGGCGGTCTGGTTGAGGCCGGCACCGTCGCTGAAGGAACCGGCGCCCCAGAGCGGCGGCAGGGACGGAGGCATGCCAGCGCCGTTGGAGCCATGACAGCCGGCGCAGCGGCTGGCGTAGAGCTTCTTTCCAGAGGCGGGATTGCCGGTGAGCGCGGGAAGCTTGACCAGGCCGCGGCTCTCGTAGGGCTGCCCTTGGGGGGCAGCGCGGGAAAGCCATTGGATATAGGCGACCAGGGCCTTCATCCCGGGGCTACCGGCGGGCGGCGGCACCCCGTTTTCGCTGCGGGCAAAGCACTCCTGGATGCGGTTGACGAGGGTGATGGTGTGACCGGCACGCTGGCTGTACCGCGGGAAGAGGTTGGCGACATCGATCATCGGCATAGCGTAGTCGGCGGTGCCGCTCTCGAGATGACAGTCCCCGCAGGAGAGCAGATTGCCGGTATAGGAATGCGCCATCGTTGGAGTGGAATCGAAGATCAGCCTGCCGCGGAGGGCGAGGCTGGAGGGCCCAATGTTGCTCTCGAGGATGGCTGACGAGTTTCCGGAGTGCTTCTTGCAGCCTGACGAAGATAAGAACAGCACAAGAGCGGTCAAGACGGCGAGCCGGAGCGGGAGAGCGCGGGTGCGAGGAGTGGGATTGGGCATGAGGGAAAAGGGGGAGCCCCACGAGCATGATAACCGGTGAGCCGAGGGAGGTGATTCCGCAGCGCGAAGGAGAACTCGCTGGAGGCCCAAACAACTTCGTTCGCGCTCGAGGCTTCCGACCGTAAGGAGGAAAGGGCCGATGAAACAGCAAGCGAACAGTTCGGGAATTCCGGCCGGCGGACTGGCGGAAGGCAAGCAAGATGCAAAGCCGGCGAGCGAGGTTCAAGGACGCGACCCGAAGGTGGCCGCGGACGAGGAGGAAGTGATGCGGCGCAAGCAGGCTCCTGATCGGAAGGAGGAAGCAGCGGAGGCGGAGAAGCCTCAGGTCGCGGAGATCGAAAGCGTCGTGGCTGCATCCCGGCACTGAACGACGCCAGAGGGAGCAAGACACAAACGCCCACGTCTCCAGGAGACGCGGGCGTTGTGTTGATGGGTGATTGCCGGCCTGGTGTTACGCCTTTGCCGAGGTCAGGGCGCCGAGGTCGGCGGCCATCTTCTCGGTGGAGAAGGCTTCGAGCACGTCCCCTTCCTTGAGGTCGCTGAAGCCGGCGATACCGATGCCGCACTCCATGCCGTTGGTGACTTCGCGGACGTCGTCCTTGAAGCGCTTGAGCGAACCGATCTTGCCCTTGAAGACCTGCTCACCGCCGCGCATCACCTTGATCTCGGTATCGCGGCGGATGACGCCGTCGCGCACCGAGCAGCCGGCGATGGTGCCGACCTTGGGAATGCGGAAGATGTTCAGGACCTCGGCACGGCCAACGTAGTTCTCCTTGAAGACCGGTTCGAGCAGACCCAGCATGGCGAGGCGAATCTCGTCCTGCAACTCGTAGATGATCGAGTGCATGCGGATATCGACGTTCTCCTGCTGGGCGAGATCGGCGGCCTTGCGCTCGGGGCGCACGTTGAAGCCGATGATGATGGCGTTGGAGGCGGTGGCGAGCAGCACGTCGCTCTCGGTGATGGAACCGACGCCGGAGTGGATAACCTTGATGCGCACCTTCTCAGTGGACATGCGGACCAGCGAGTCGGCCAGCACTTCGACCGAACCGGTCACGTCGCCCTTGATGATGAGGGGCAGGTCTTTCACGCCGGCCTGGCGAATCTGCTCGGCCAGACCTTCGAGCGAGACGCGGGAGCTCTTGGCGAGCTGGGCCTCGCGCTCCTTCATCTTGCGGTACTGGGCGATGTTCTTGGCCTTGTCGCGGTCGGCGACCACCAGGAAGGTGTCGCCGGAGTCGGGCAGCGATTCGAGACCGAGGACTTCAACCGGCGTCGAGGGGCCGGCTTCTTCGATGGCACGACCGCGGTCGTCGAACATGGCGCGGACCTTGCCGAAGGTGTTGCCGACGATGTAGCTGTCGTTCACCTTGAGCGTGCCGTCCTGCACGAGCACGGTTGCGACGGCGCCGCGGCCGCGATCGAGCTTGGCTTCGAGGACCGAACCCACCGCCTTGCGGCCGGGCATGGCCTTGGGCGCCTTGATGTCGGAGACCAAGCAGATCATCTCGAGGAGCAGATCGAGGTTCATGCGCTTCTTGGCCGAAACCTCGACGAAGACGGTCGAGCTCTCGCCGCCGCCTGCCCAC
>DAIDLI010000118.1 GCA_027449545.1 Acidobacteriaceae bacterium
GGAAGGCGACCGCATCCTTGTCCATATCGATGCGCGGGAACGACGGGAACTGGTTAAAGCTGGCCAGAGACCCGTTGTAGTCGGTGTTATTGGGGTCCGGCACGGCCATGCCTTTCCCGGTGAGCTGCTGCAGAGGTCCGCGCCCCGACATATCATCGCCGCACATATGACCGCGAGCGCAGGACATATTGCGGAGGAAGACGCCGACGACCGGGCCCGACTGCGTACCCGATTGCTGAATCGACACGCTAGCCGATTCTTCGCCCGATCCTCCTGACCCTCCAGACTCACTTCCCGCCCTCGATTGGCCCTTGAAGACCACCATGCCATGGTTATTGATGGAAGGCTGGTTGTAGCTGTTGAAGACGATCGTCGACCCATCCCGAACGGGCGTCTGGTTGTTCACGACCGTCTGGAAGTCGAGCTCGGCCCGCTCATGCACAACAAGATTGAGCGGCTCGGAGTCGCCGCCACCCGGCTCGGCATTTTCGGCTGTGAAGACCAGGGTCCCCGCCGCGGCGAGATCGGCTGCGGGAACGGAGAGGGTGATGGCCGTCTCCTCGATGGATTGAGGCGTTACGGTCACGGTGCCCGCCGTGCTGCTCGTCATGGTCACGGTGGTGTCCGGAGTGAAGCCGGTGCCGTTCAACACCACGGTCAGGTTTGCGGTGCTGGTGGTGGCGCTGGTAGGCGATGCGGTGCTTAGCTCAGGCTTGGGATTCGCCACCGCGACCTGAAGGGCGCTGGAGGTGCCTCCGCCCGGCCCCGGGTTGGTCACGCTCACATCCACCTGCCCGGTGTGGGTGAGCGCCGTTGCGGGAACGGACACGGTGATTTCTGTGGGCGTGTAGGTGCTGGGAACCAGCGTGGAGTCCCCAAACAACACCGTGCTCTGATGGACAAAGCCGGAGCCGGTAAGAGTGAGTGTGGTGTTCTTGCTCAGCCGGATGGCGGATGATGGCGAGATTGCGCTCAGGGTTGGATCAGGGTTGGTGATCGTAAACACCAGCGCATTCGACGGGCCGCCTCCCGGAGTGGGATTGCTGACGAGAATCGGATATTCGCCGGCATCGAGCAGGTTTTCGGCAGGAACGGCGACGGTGATCTGCGTATCCGAAACTGCCGTGGGTATGAGCTGAGCACCGCCCAGGCTGACGACGCTGCCCTGGACGAAATTCGTGCCGGTGAGAATCAGATCAAAGGCTGCACTGCCCGCGGTGGCGCCATTCAGCGATAGAGTGGTCAGCGTCGGCACCGGGTTCTCGACCGTGAATTCGAGCGCGTTCGATTGGCCGCCGCCGGGTTCCGCTGTAACTACATCTACGGAGAGCGTACCGGTCTGGGCGAGGGCGGATTTCGGAACGACAACCGGGAGCTGTCCGGAATCGGTCGCAGTGGGAGTTAAGGTCAGGGATCCGAAGTGGACAGTGGTCTCTTCGGAGACGAAGCCGGAGCCGGTGAGATTGAGCGTCAGGTCGTCGCTGCCAACGAGCACTTTGGTAGCCGAGAGCGAGGCCAGCGAAGGCGCCGGATTTTTGACCGTGAACTGATGCTCATTGGAGGTGCCGCCGCCGGGGCCACCATTGGCCACGGTGACCTTGTCAATGGCGGATTTTCCGAAGGCCCTGCTCGGAACCATCACAATCGCCCGAGTCGAGGTGATTTCAGACGGCTCGAGGAGGTGGGGTCCAAAGTTCACCTTCATTCCAGGCGCAAATCCAGTTCCGGTGATCACCAGCGCCAGATCGGAGCTGTTCAACACAGCCTCTTCCACGGACAGGGAGGTGATGGTGGGCAGCGGATTGAGCACGGTAAAGCTGAGAGGGGCAGAGTTGCCTCCGCCGGGGCTTGGGTTCGCAACTGCGAGGTCCAGAACTTGCGCGGTGGTGAGCAGCGCATCGGGAATGGCTACGGTCAGGAGTGTGGGGCTCAGCGCGGTCACGGTCAGCGGCGTGCCGCCCAGTGTGACTACGCTGCTGGGCAGGAAGTTGCTTCCGGTGACGTCGAGAGCTACAGCAGTGCTGTTCAGCAGCGTGCTCTCCATCGACAGCGCCGAAACCGCGGGCGCCGGATTGAGGACGCTGAAACTGACGGGCGTCGAGCTGCCTCCTCCGGGTCCGGGGTTCACTACCGCGAGGTCGAGAATCTGCGCTGTGGCGAGGAGCGCGTCGGGAATCCCTACGGTCAAATGGGTGGATGTGAAGGAACTGGGTTTCAGAACCGAGTCGCCCAGCTTGACCGCGCTGGTGGAAACAAAATTGGATCCGGTGACGTCCAGCGAGAGCGAAGTGCTGTTGAGCAGCACTTGAGATTGCGACAGGCTGGATACGGCGGGCACGGGATTCTTGATGGTAAACGGGAGCGGCGCTGAGGTCGGGCTGCCGGTGACGGCCACGTTCACCACCCCGGCATTGGCAACTGCCGAACTGGGAACCGTCACTTGCAGAAGAACGGATGTCGCAACGCTCGGCGTCAGCGTCTGGCCGGCGAAGACGACCTTGGTTTCAGGTCTGAAGTTGGAACCGCTCACAAGCAGGGTGAAGTCCTTGCTGCCCGCGGTGACTTCAGACGGCGTGAGGGTGGAGACGGTATAGAGGCCTGGGCTTGAACTGCATCCAGTGAGGAGTGCAATTGCAAAGCCAATCAGCAATGCAAGGAACCTCCCTCGAGTGTGCATAATGACTTTCTCCTATCGTTGCAATCGGAAAGCAATCCGGTGGGAGGAGCTGTGAGAGGTACGGCGGGCATGTCTTCCCTACGGTGCAATATTGAAGTGCACGAGGCACACCAATGTTTAGCAGCAGGAAACCTCGTTGTTTTCAATTGGTTGGTGCTCGCGCTCTGGCGGACGTGGCGCTATTTTCGTAAAAAGTTTTGAACGAGTGTTCGAGTCTTTGAACAAGGAAGGTACGGCGGGCGAGGCGGTCTGCAGCCATGACAGGTCTGCAAATGCTTTGATTTCACGCGATCCGGTATTCTGAGCCACCAAAACTTTTTCTGCGTTTCCGGATTTATACAGGTGGTGAGAAAAAACGAGGAAAATCCGATGAAAACCTGGAGGATTACAACCGCGATCGCCACATTGCTGGGCATAGGCACGTTGATTGCGCCCGCGATTGCCACCGGGCAAGAGACTGCGCAGAACGTGGAACCGGCTCGTCCCGGTGCGGTGAACTACGTAGAGGGTGTCGCCTATCTGGATGGCAGCCCGCTGCAGCAGAAGGATGTGGGCACCGCAGCCATGGAAGCAGGCCAGGAGATTCGCACCAGCGAAGGTAAGGTCGAAATCCTGCTCAACCCCGGCATTTACCTGCGGATGGACAGCAACAGCGCGGTGAAGATGATCTCGCCGTCGTTAACTCCGACGATCGTCGAGCTGGAGCACGGCCACGCTTCTGTAGAAGTGGACCAGCTTCTGAAAGAGAATGTCGTACAGATTTTGGACAATGGCGTCCGAACGCAGGTGGTGAAGACCGGCTATTACGAGTTCAACGGCAACAGTCCCATGGCGCGCGTCTTCAAAGGACAGGCGGAGGTCGAGTACCGGCCGCACAAATGGGAGAAGGTGAAGGGCAACCACGAGCTGGTGCTCCTTCCCAACGCACATGAGAAGGCTCGCAAGTTCCATCCCGATATGGCGGAAGATCCGCTGATGGCCTGGAGCAAGCTGCGCTCGCAGTACCTGGCTGAAGAGAATCAGCAGATCGCCTCGAACTACTACGGCGGCGGCTACGATCCCGGCTGGTACTGGGATCCGTACGGACCGGGCTACACCTTCGTCGGGATGAGTCCTTTCTATAGTCCCTTCGGTTGGGGCTACTACCCCATGGGTTGGGGCGGCGGCTGGGGCTGGGGCGGTGGCTGGGGCCCGGGCTACTACGGTGGTTATTACGGCGGCGGCTACTATGGCGGGCGCGATTTCGATGGCGACGGTGGGGCAGCATACGGAGGTCAGGGCTTCCGCGCAATCGGTAACGGACGCTTCATCGGCGGCCGAGGCGCGGGCTTCCGCGGTGCGGGCGGCTACCACGGCGTGGGCGGTTTCCATGCTGCCGGCGGCGGATTCCATGGCGGTGGCATGGGCGGCGGTTTTCATGGAGGCGGGATCGGCGGTGGGGGCTTCCACGGAGGCATGGGCGGCGGAGGCTTCCACGGAGGACGCTAACCGCCAGAGAAGAATCCTGCAGTAAATTCTTTCTGCGTTCACGATCCGGGTGAGGACGAATCCTCTCCCGGGTCCTTTTTTTTTGAGCACTTTGCCGGCTTCTTTCCACGCAGATCATTGAAATACGGCGGCCATTTAGGGAATATCTCGCGGATTTGCACAGGTACTTCCTCGGTTTCAAACCACAAAAACCACAGAATTGTGTATTCTGTGATTGCACCCGTTCCTCCGCCGAACCGCTCGACCCGGCGCCCGAACCAATTCAGCCACGAGGAAACCTGATGATCCGCAAAACCCGGCTCTACACTCCTGGTCCGACGCCACTGCTGCCCGCCGCGCAGTTCGCGATGGCCGCCGCCGACATGCACCACCGCACCCCTGAGTTCCGCGCCCTGTTCCAGAAGGTGCTGGCCCAGCTCAAGGTCTTCGTCGGCACCAAGAACGATGTGCTGCTGCTCTCCAGCTCGGGAACCGGTGCCATGGAGGCTTCGGTGTCGAACCTGACCTCGCCTGGCGATCCGGTGCTGGTGCTCACTGCCGGCAAGTTTGGCGAGCGCTGGGTAAGCCTGGTGAAGGCCTTCGGCTGCAAGCCGGATGTGGTTTCCGCACCCTATGGCGAGACCTTCGACATGGCCGAGGTGCGCAAGGCTCTCAAGCCCGCGCACAAGGCGATCTACGTGCAGGCCAACGAAACCTCCACGACCGTGCGCCACGACATTCAAGCGATCGCCAAGCTGCGCGACGAGATCGCGCCGGAGACGATCCTGGTGGTGGACGGCATCACCGGTCTGGGCACCACGCATTTCGACGTGGACGGCTGGGGCGTGGACATCATCATCGGCGGCTCGCAGAAGGCGGTGATGATTCCTCCGGGTTTGGCTTACCTGAGCGTGAGCGAGCGGGCCTGGGCGGCGATGGAGAAGAGCACCAATCCGCGCTTCTACTTCGACCTGCGCAAGGAGCGCAAGAACGCCAAGAACGGCGAGAGCGCCTATACGCCCGCGGTGGCGCTGATCGCCGCGCTGGGCGCGGCTCTGGACTACATCGCCGGGCAGGCCGGCGGCGATCTCGAGAAGGGCCGCATCGCGCTGGTCAACAACGCCGAGGTGAACGCAGCCGCTACCCGCGCGGGCTTGCAGGCGCTGGGTTTCAAGCTGTTCGCGCCTACCGCGCCCGGCGCCGCCGCCACCGCCGTCTCCGTGCCGGAGGGCATGGATTCGGGGGATGTGGTCAAGGCGCTCAAGAGCCGCTTTGCCATCGTGCCCGCCAACGGCCAGGGCGAGATGAAGGGTAAGATCTTCCGGGTTGCGCACCTTGGTTTCTTCGATTACCTCGACACCATTGCGCTGATCGGCGCCATGGAACACATCGCGAAGGACACGCTCGGCCTGAAGGTTGAGTTCGGCCAGGGCGTGGCGGCGGCACAGAAGGTGTTTGCAGAGGCTGCCGCGAAAAGCTAGCAGCTTGCAGCCGGTGGCCAGCAGCTCGGATGTGCCTGAGAGAAAGCTACTGGCTGCCGGCTGCTGGCTAGAGGCTGAACCAACGAGGAATCCATGGCAGAACTCACGTTCGGCGAAAAGCTGCTGATCGCGCGCAAGCAGCTTGACCTGTATCAATACCAGATGGCGGAGCGGCTGGGAGTTCATCCCAATTCGCTGACGAAGTACGAGCGGGGCGAGGGCAAGCCGCATGCGGCGGTGGTGCGCATGTTCGACCTGCTGTGCGCGCAGCATGGCATCAAATTCGATGAATACGCATCCGGCGAAACAGATAAGGGAGAGGCAATGAAGATCGTTCTGGCGGAGAAGGTTTCTCCCGCGACGCTGGCAGTGTTTGCGGCGGAGCAGGGTTGGGAAGTGAAAACGCACGACCAGCTCAGCGAAGGCCTGCCGGCCGCGCTGGCCGAGGCCGATGCGCTGGTGGTGCGCTCGGCGGTGCAGGTGGATGACGCGCTGCTGGAGCACGCGCCCAAGCTGCGGGTGATCGGCCGCGCCGGCGTGGGCGTCGACAACATCGACACCGACGCGGCAACGCGCCGCGGCATCGTGGTGATGAACACGCCCGGCGCCAACGCCATCGCGGTGGCGGAGCTGACGCTCTGCCTGATGATCGCGCTGGCCCGCAAGCTTCCCGCGGCCAATGCGTCGATGCACGCCGGCCGGTGGGAGAAGAAGTCGCTGCAAGGCACCGAGCTGCGCGGCAAGACGCTGGGCATCCTCGGCCTGGGGCGCATCGGCCTCGAAGTGGCCAGGCGCGCTCGCGGTTTTGGCATGGAGATTGTCGGCAGCGATCCCTTTGTTTCGCCTGCTGTCGCACGCGAGAACGGCATTGTTCTGGTTCCGGTGGAAGAGCTCTTCGCGAAGGCGGACTATCTTACGCTGCACGTAGGTCTGACGCAGCAGACGCAGGGCATCATCAACACCAAGACGCTGGCCACCATGAAGAAGGGTGTGCGCATTATCAACTGCGCGCGCGGCGAACTGGTGGAGGAAGCGACCCTGGTCGAAGCGTTGAAGAGCGGCCAGGTTGGCGGTGCGGCGCTCGACGTGCTGACCGAGGAGCCGCCCAAGAACTCGCCTTTCTTCGGGCTGGACAATGTAATCCTGACGCCGCACATCGCCGGCTCGACCAACGAGGCGCAGGAGGCAGTGGGTATTCAGATCGCGCGCCAGGTGCGCGAGTACCTGAAGCTGGGTGTGGTGCAGAACGCAGTCAACCTGCCCTCGCTCAGCCACGAAGAGTACCTGCAACTTGCGCCTTACATCGATCTGGCCGGGCGGCTCGGCTCCTTCCTGGCGCAGGCGGGCAAAGGCGGCATCGAGTCCATCCACCTGGTCTACGGCGGCACGCTGGCCGAGGCCAAGACCGAGCTGATCCGCAACGCGGCCATCGCCGGGTTGCTGGAAGGTTCGGAGAACGTGAACCGCATCAACGCAGCGGCCGTAGCGCAGGAGCGCGGCATTCGCGTCCATGAGGAGAAGCAGGAAAGCCATCGCGGCGGCGCTGCCACGGTGCTGACCATCGAACTGCACACGACCGCGGGCAGCAGCCGCGCCTCGGCCACCGTGATTCACGGCGAGCAGCCGCGCCTGCTGGAGTTCGACGGCATCGACGTGGAGGCTCCGCTGGAGGGGACGCTGATCGTGTGCCGCAACATCGACGTCCCCGGCGTCATCGGGCGGATCGGCACCATCCTGGGCGAGCACGGCGTCAACATCGCCAACTTCGCCCTGGGTCGTGAGCGCGCCGGCAATCAGCCGGTCAAGGCGGTCTCGGTGGTGCAGGTGGATACGCCGGTTCCCTCTAAGGTGCTGGAAGTGCTGCACACCATGGAAGCAATGCTGGAAGCCCGGCTGGTGAAGTTGGGATAGAAGCAGGGAACGAGGAGCGAGAACGCCTCTCTCCTCGTTCCGAGTCCCCGCCGTCTCGCAATCTTTGGCGCTCCACCTGCCCCGCAGGCGGGCGAGGCCTGGAACTGGCGTCCTGATCTTCGCGTATGATGACTGCGAAGCTCCTGGAGGTCCCGATGCGCCTGCTCTACGAGTTCCTTATTCAGAGCCTGTGGATCGCCTTTCTCGCCTACTGGTTCCTCCTGGCCGCCAACGTGAAGAAGACGGAGCGGCTGGAACCCGCAGGTGCGCGCGCGCTGCGCCTGCTCCTGTTCGCCGCAGCGATCGTTCTGCTCTGTGCGCCGCTGCGGTTTACCTGGGTCGATGTGCGCCTGTGGCCAGCGAGCCGGCTGAGCTTTTTCGCTGGCGCGCTCATTACCCTGGCGGGCTTACTGTTCGCGGTGTGGGCGCGGGTGCATCTGGGCCGTAACTGGAGCCGCTCGGTCACCATCAAGGAGGGCCATGAGTTGATCGTCACCGGGCCGTACGCGCTGGTCCGCCACCCGATCTACGCCGGGCTGCTGGCCGGCTTTGTGGGCACCGCGCTGGCCATCGGCGAGGTGCGCGGGGTGGTGGGGTTTGCGCTGGTGGCGATGGCGCTGCTGCTCAAGCTGAGGCTTGAAGAGAAGTGGATGCGGGAGCAGTTCGGGGCGGCTTACGCGGCCTATGCGGGGCGAGTGGCAGCGCTGGTGCCGGGAGTGCGGTAAGCAGCGGGTCTTCGGAGTTCGAGGCTGCCAGGTGCACAAGGCGAGACCGCGAGGGGCGGGATTCTCTGCCCTCCCGAGGGTTCTGGCGCAACTATTCCAGGCGGTTGCTGTCCGTATCTTATAACGAGCAGTCCATCTCCTGTTGTGCTTCGCCGGTGACTTTCATGCACCTTTCCAGGAAGTGTGTTTTTGCGGCCTTTGCCGGGGTTTTGCTGACCGCGACGGCCGTTTCCGCCCAGAGCAACGCTTTGGATCAGCCGCTTACACAGACCCCGACCTTCAGTATCACCTCCACGCTGGTCTATCTGGACGTGAGCGTGCTCGACAAGAAGGGGCGTCCGGTGGTCTCCGGGCTTACGCGCAAGGACTTCCGCATCACCGAGGATCGGCGGCCGCAGCGCATCTTCTCGTTTGAAGCGCCGCAACTGCACGTCGAAGAACCCGGCGCAGCCAATCCAGCGGGCAAAGCGCCGGTCACGATTCTCGTGCTCGACCTGCTCGACTCGAGTTTTGCCAACTTTGCCTATATCCGCTATGAAACGCGCCGCTTCCTGATGCGCCAGCCGGCGCTGCTGACTTCGCCGATGGAACTGATGGTGGTGGGCAACGACTCGCTGTCCATGTTGCAGGGCTACACCCGCGACCGCGACGATCTGGTGCACGCGCTCGACCGGCTGCCGGCAGCGCTGCCCTATAAGGAGATGAACGCCTCATTCTTCTGGGAGCGGTTCGCCCAGTCCGTCGATGCACTGCAACAGATCGCGCTGCAGAACAAGGGTGTCCCGGGCCACAAGATCGTGATCTGGATGGGCCGCGGCGGCCCGGGACTGTTTGTGCAGAATCTATTGCTTTCCGCGAAGGAGCGGGCGATGCTGCTCGCGTACGCGCACCATACCACGAATCTGCTGGTGAACTCGCGGATGAGCCTATTTGTCGTCTACCCTGGACTCTCGGCCCGGAGCAGCACGTTCAGCTACAACGCGGCCGAGGCGGGCATGGACTTTGGCGACATGGATCCGTTTGCCGGCGACATCAGCTTTGGCACATTTGTGAACACCACCGGCGGCGAGCTCTACTACAATCGCAACGACCTGGCCAGGTTGATGAGCAACGCCGAGCATATCGGCTCCGAGTACTACACGCTCACCTACCAGCCCGACGACGCGATCAGGAACGGGCGGTTCCGGCGCATCCGGGTGATGGTGGATAACCCCAATTACCACGTAGTAACCAAGACCGGCTACTACGCCGCCAGCGGCAGTACGCCGGTCAGCCAGCGACAGCGCAATGTAGAGAACCTGACCCAGGCGGCCATGGCCACAGTGCCGTTCACGGCGCTTCATGTCCGCCTGAAATCGATGGTGCAGCACCCCGATACGCGCACGGTGGATGTAACGGTGCAGGTGCAGAACCAGCACCTCGACTGGAGTCCCGGGCTGGACGGCAAGCAGCAAACCACGATTCTTCTGGCAGCGTTCTGCACCGATCGCTACGGGCGGGTGGTAGCCTCCCATGGGCTGCGCTATGGCTTTACGACGCCGATGACAGATCCGAGCGCGCATTCCGGGGTGGAGTTGACGATGAAGGTGAACGTGCATTTTCCGCGCCATGCCGCGCGCATCCGGGTGGCCGTCGAAGGCGCCAGCGGAGGCCGCATCGGTGCACTCGATGTGACCCGCAAGAACGTGGAAGCGGCACCGGTGGCGCCGACGCCCGCAGAGGAATTGGATGTGCGTCCCGCCACCGCCCAAGCCGCGCCCGCCAGGTGAGTAGAGGCCGGCTAGCGCCGGCCCCCGGCACTATGCTTTCTCCTTTTTGACACCGCTGAGTTGCGGCGGCTAGCGGCGCCCCTGAGGTGCGCCGCGAGCGCGAAGCGCGGCTGCTGCCTGTAAGGCTTACGCCATCGCTTCGCGGCCCATCGGCTCGAAGCGGAGCTGGTTGGAGGTGCGGTCCACGTCGATGCGGACGTGCGCGCCGTGCAGCACCTCGCCGTCGAGGATCTTGAGGGCCAGCGGGTCCTGCACCATGCGTTGCAGCGCGCGCTTGAGCGGCCGAGCGCCGTAGGCGGCATCGGAGCCGGTGGCCAGGATCAACTGCCGGGCCGGTTCGGTGAGCTCCAGCGAGATGGCGCGGTCTTCGAGCAGCTTGCGGATCTCATTCAGCCGCAGGTCGAGAATCCGGCTCATCTGCGCCGGGCCCAGCGGACGGAACAGCACGATGTCGTCCACGCGGTTCAGGAACTCCGGCCGGAAGTGCTCGCGCACTGTGCGCATCACGCTTTCGCGCGCGATCTCGAAGTCATGGTCGGTCTTCAGCCCCTCGGCCGAGAGGAATGCCGCGCCGAGGTTCGAGGTCATGATCAGCACGGTGTTCTTGAAGTCCACTGTGCGGCCTTTTGCGTCGGTCAGGCGGCCGTCGTCCATCACCTGTAACAAGATGTTGAAGACATCCGGATGCGCCTTCTCGATCTCATCGAAGAGGATGACGGCGTAGGGACGGCGGCGCACAGCTTCGGTCAACTGGCCGCCCTCGTCATAGCCGATGTAGCCCGGAGGCGCGCCGATCAGGCGAGCCACCGCGTGCTTCTCCATGTACTCACTCATGTCGATGCGGATCATGGAGTGCTCGTCGTCGAAGAGGAACTCGGCCAGCGCGCGTGCAGTTTCCGTTTTGCCCACGCCTGTCGGTCCGAGAAAGATGAAGGAACCGATGGGGCGCTTGGGGTCGCTGAGGCCGGCGCGGGAGCGGCGGATGGCGTTGGCGACAGTGTTCAGCGCTTCGTCCTGCCCGACCACGCGCTCGCGCAGCCGCTCTTCCATGTGGATGAGCTTCTTCACTTCGCCCTCCAGCATGCGGCTCACGGGAATGCCGGTCCACTTGCTGACAATCTTGGCGATGTCCTCCTCGTCGACCTCTTCTTTGAGCATGCGGGTGTTGCCGTCCGCGCCTTCCTGGATGGCGTTCAGTTCTTGCAGCTCGCGTTCCAGCTTCGGCAGTTCCCCGTACTGGATCTGCGCGGCGCGCTCCAACTGGCCGCGGCGGGTCTGCTCTTCGGCTTCGAAGCGCAGCGCCTCCAACTGCTTCTTGAGGTCGCTGATGCGCGTAATGGCGTCGCGCTCCTTGGTCCAGCGGGCGCGCAGGGCAGTGGTCTTCTCGCGGATTTCGGACAAGCTCCGATCCACATCCGCCATGCGCTCCTTGCTGTTGGGATCGGTCTCGCGTTTCAGCGCCTCGCGCTCGATTTCGAGTGAGGTGGCCTGGCGTTCGAGCTGATCGATCTCCACCGGCACCGAGCCGATCTGGATGGCGAGCGAAGCCGCGGCCTCGTCGACCAGGTCGATGGCCTTGTCGGGCAGGAAGCGGTCGCTGATGTAGCGGTGCGAGAGCGTGGCCGCGGCGACGATCGCCGCGTCCTTGATGCGCACGTTGTGGTGCGACTCGTAGCGCTCCTTCAGTCCGCGCAGAATGGCGATGGTGTCCTCGACGTTGGGTTCGCCCACGTAGACGATCTGGAAGCGGCGTTCGAGCGCGGCATCCTTCTCGATGTACTTGCGGTACTCGTTGAGGGTGGTGGCGCCTATGGCGCGCAGCTCGCCGCGGGCCAGCGCCGGCTTGAGCATGTTGCTGGCGTCGATGGCGCCCTCGGCCGCGCCCGCTCCGACCAGGGTGTGCAACTCGTCGATGAAGAGGATGATCTGCCCGTTCGACTCCTCGATCTCTTTCAGCACCGCTTTGAGCCGGTCCTCAAACTCACCGCGATACTTGGCGCCGGCCAGCATGGAGCCGAGGTCGAGCGAGATGACGCGCTTGTCGCGCAGGCTCTCGGGCACGTCGCCCGAGACGACGCGCCGCGCCAGGCCTTCAACGATGGCGGTTTTTCCAACGCCGGGCTCGCCGATGAGTACTGGGTTGTTCTTCGTGCGGCGGCTCAGCACCTGGACAACGCGGCGGATCTCCTCGTCGCGGCCGATGACTGGGTCGAGCTTGCCGCGGCGGGCCAGTTCGGTCAGGTCCTTGGCATATTTTTCGAGCGCCTGGAACTTGGCCTCCGGGTTCTGGTCGGTGACGCGTTGCGATCCGCGGACCGCGGTGAGCGCTTTCAAGATGGCGTCGTGGGTGGCGCCGGCGGCAAACAGCGCATCGCGGGCAGGGTCGTCCTTCAGGTGGGCCACGCCCAGCAGCAGATGCTCGGTGGAGACGTACTCGTCTTTGAAGTTGGCCGCCTCTTTGAAGGCCTGCTCGAGGGCGCGGTTCAACCCCTGGCTGAGGCCGGGCTGGGTGGCCGCGCCGCCGACCCGGGGAAGTTTTTTCTCGATTTGGTTGAGCTCGTGCTCGAGCCTTTCAATGGGTACACCGATCTTTTCGAGCACGGCGGGAATAACGCCCTCGCGATCTTCGAGGAGCGCCAGCAGCAGGTGTACCGGCTGCATCTCGGGGTTGCCCAGTTCAGTGGCCCGGCCCTGCGCCTGCTGCATCGCCTGCTGCGATTTGACGGTGAATTTGTCCCAACGAATGGCCATAAAAACCTCAGTTGTCAGTTGTCAGTAGTCAGCATCATCGCCAGCCGATGGACTTTTGTAATCCAGGACAGGCAAGTTGTCGGCCTCGCTAACTCCTAGTTCTTTTCGCGCCGCAATAATAACGGCGTTGTGCAATTTCGCAAGTTCTAACCGAGCATCGGAATTGTATTGCGCTGTTCCATTTTGAATTCCCTTTAAGCGATTGGCGGCGCACTGAAAATATGCTGAGGCTGCCCTTGATAGCGCTCCGTGGATTGCAAGGTCTGCAAGCGTATGCGCTCTCTGGTAAGCAGACGTGCATAGGCGAGAGAGTTGTACCGCCTCGACTCTCTTGCTCTTAAGGTAAAGCTGTGCCTCCTCAGTCAGATTCCCGGGTGGCGTCAAAAATGCATTGCTGAATTCGTTTACGGCTCCGTCAAGGTCAGCCAAAGAGCGAATCACACCAAACACAACGTCGCGCCTCAACTCCCACTGACGTTGCCGATCCCATACATTGTCAGAAATCTCTCCCTTGATTACCTCCGCGATCCTAGTCAGCTCCGCAATGTCCTCTTTTGTCGCGAGGTTTTCTCCCTTCCTGGCCGAATAGGAGCCCAGAAACGGCTTGCATACATATGCGACAAAGCAGCCAAGAACAAACGACACAAGGTAGCCAAGCGGGTTGAGAGCATCCATTGCGATTTCCCTTCCGAGGAGACCACGATCAGGCCGTCAGAAGCAGTATGCACCCAAGGCGGCGTAGCCAGGACCAACTCCAGAGCATCGTCCCTACGGGACTGGTGATCTAGGCACCCGCCTTCCCCGCGCTGAAGCGCGGGGCTAACAACCATTTGCGCCTCCGGCGCGAGATTTGTCCCGACGTTGAAGCGTTGTCAGAGAGGTATGGGATCTCAGCAATGAGACTCTAAGGATCTGCGGCTGGCAGGAGTGAACTTCTGTCAGCCGCAAGACTGACCGGTGATAACTTACAACTGCCTTTACGCCGCCAGGGTTTTGCCCACGTTCACCTTGATCTGCTTGGGCTGGGCTTCGGGCTTCTTCTTGAGCTCCAGCTTCAGCACGCCGGCGTTGTACCGGGCGTCGATATGCTCAACGTCCACGGTCGGAGGCAGGGTGAAGGCGCGGAAGAAGCTGCCGTAGCGGCGCTCGATCCGATGGAAGTTCTCCTCCTTCTCTTCCTTCTCCAGCTTGCGCTCGCCCTTGACGGTGAGGGTGTTGTTCTCGACGCTGACGTCCAGGTCCTTTTCTTCAATGCCGGGCACTTCGACCTTGAGCACAACCTTCTTGTCGTCTTCATAGATGTCGACGGCGGGCACAAAGCTGGCCGTGGTCAGAGCGCTGTCGGATTCGTTGAAGTCGCGGAAGAGCGCGTTCATGCGATTTTGCAGAGCCTGAACTTCCCGGAAGGGGTCCCAACGAGTGATAGCCATGATGATCCTCCAGAGACATCGGAATTTTGATGGGGTGGGAGGGGTAATCCCAGCCGCACACTTGTTGGATAGAAATATAGCACAATCGATTCATAAAATATGAGCGCATAACGCTCATCTGTGAGTTGTGTCTGTATCTTACTGCAAATATGGAAGTTGGGTTCCGGGGGTGGCCTGCGGGCCGCCTGACGCGTCTAGCGAGCGTCGAAGTTGCTGATTCTGCGGGATGTAACCAGGGCTGGCCCTCTACAATAGGGGGGAATGACCATCTTTGCTGGTCCTGTTTCCGACGCATTCTTCGCGGACATGAATTGGCGCTGGATCTGGTTCACGGCCGCGGCCTTTCTGGCCGGGGTGCTCAATGCCGTGGCCGGGGGCGGCTCGTTTCTGTCATTTCCGGCGATTCTGGGCATGGGCGTGCTGCCAGTGCAGGCCAACGCCACCAATACCGTGGCGATCTGGCCGGGGCAGCTGACGGCGCTGGCCGGCTATCGCGAGGACCTGCGCCGCAACCTGCATACCGCATGGCCTCTGGCGATCGCGGGCGTGCTGGGCGGCACGGGCGGCGCGTTCCTGTTGCTGCACACGCCGCAGCTCACCTTTCTGCGCCTGGTACCCTGGCTGATCCTGGGCGCGGCGGGGCTGTTTGCCATCAGCGGGCCGGTGACGCGCTGGCTGGCGCGCCGCAAGCTGGCGCAAATTGAGGATGCGCGTTCTGGGCACGCACATCGGCCCCACCGCCTGGCACTGTTTGTGGTGACGATTGCGGTGTCCGTCTACGTTGGCTACTTCGGGGCCGGCTCGGGGTTCCTGATGATCACGACGCTGTCGCTCTTCGGCTATCAGGACATGCACACCATCAACGCGTTGAAGATCGTGGCCAACGTGCTGGCCAACGGCACGGCGTGCGTGATCTTTATTGTGAGCGGGCAGATCGTGTGGGGGTACTGCCTGGCGGCCATGATCGCGGCGGCGATCGGCGGCTACTCCTCGGCGCGGCTGGCCAAGCGGGTGCCGCAGCCGGTGTTGCGGGCGCTGGTGGTGGCAATCGGGATCGTGATGGCAACCTGGTTCTTTGTGAAAAACCCGTAGAGGCAGGGAGAGCGCCGTCGCAAACCGACTGCCGGTAGACTAGAGATATGAGTCATGAAGGAATCCGATTCGTCTCGAAGGAAGAGCAGGCGCGGGAAGACGAGGAGAGCCGTCCGCTGGCGCGCGAGGCGGTTACCCCTGCCAAGGTGCGGGTGCTGCTGAGCGAAGGCAAGGGGCTGGAGATCGACTGGGCCGACGGGCACGCGAGTGCGTGGAGCTTTCCCTGGCTGCGCGAGGCCTGTCCCTGCGCTACCTGTGTGGAGCAGCGCGCCCTGGAGGGCCGCAAGCCCGGCGAGGCCAAGGTGAAGAAGACCGAACTGCTGCCCATGTATGCCCCCCCGGTGAAGCCTAGCAGCGCGCATGCCGTGGGCCGCTACGCGCTCGAGTTTGCCTGGAGCGACGGGCATCGCGCCGGCATCTATTCCTGGGAATACCTGCGCCGTAATTGTCAGTGTGGCGAGTGCCGGTTTGCGCGGGCCAAAACGGAGGGCGTACCCAATTAGCAGCTCAGGCGACGCTCCACGCGATCTTTGATGTTGGGGCCGCACTTGCTGAAGCCCTTTTCCTCGATGTTGCTTTCCGGTATGCCTGAAGAGATCAGTTCCGGAGTCTTCAGCGAAGCCTCCGGCTGCAAGTGATCTGCGACACGGCCTGGACGGCATGCGATGCCGGAGGATGGCGTGGGAGACAGGGGTGCTTTTTGATTCCCGACAACATACCGCAATCCTATGCAACGCGAACGGATCGACGGGCCGAAGGTTGAGCAGAAGGAATTTCTAACCTGAAGGTAGGTGCCGAGATGAAGGTTGGCTTCCTGGGAACGGGTAAGATGGGCGCGGCGATGGCGCGCCGGTTGCTGCTCGCCGGACACGAACTGCGGGTATGGAACCGCAGCGAGGGCAAGACCGAGCCGCTGATTCGGGAAGGCGCGATTGCGGCGGGCACGCCCGCCGAGGCCGAGCTGGGCGCTGACGCAGTCTTCACCATGCTGTTTGACGATGCGGCGCACGAAGAGGTGCTGTTCGGCGCCAATGGGCTGCTCGATGCGCTTTCGCCGGGCGCGGTGCATATCGCGTGCAGCACCATCAGCGTGGGATTGAGCGAGCGGCTGACGGTGGAGCATGCGCGGCGCGGCCTTGAGTTCGTGGCGGCGCCGGTTTTCGGCCGACCCAATGTCGCCGAAGACGGCCGCTTGTGGACGGTGGTGGCCGGGGCGGATGGCGCGGTGGCCAAGGCACGGCCGCTGCTGGAGGCCTTCTCGCGCGGCATCTCGGTGATCGGCAGCCATCCGCCCATGGCGCACGCGCTCAAGCTGGGCGGCAATTTTCTGATCAGCGCCATGATCTATTCGCTCAGCGATGCGTTTGTCTTCGCCGAAGGGCAGGGAATCGATCCGGAGATCTTCTTTGAGACGGTGAATAGCGCTCTGTTTCAGTCGCCGTTTTATGCCAATTATGCGAAGGTGATGCTGCATCCGCCCAAGGAGCCCGGCGCCACCATCGAGCTGGGCGCAAAGGATCTGCGGCTGCTGCGCGCCGCCGCGGCCGGCAAGGGAACGGCGATGAGCCTCTCCGACAGTCTGGCCGAGATGTTTGCCGAGGCCAAGAAGCTGGGTCTGAGCAAAGAAGATTGGGCGGCGGGACAGTACCGCGTCGCCCAGCTTCGCAGCGGCAAAGGCGAGTCTGCTTAACTGCAACGACAAAACTCCCGGTAGAAAGAGGAAACATGCCGAAGACGAGTATGAAGGGAAAGATTGTTTTCATTACCGGAGCCAGCGCGGGCATTGGCGCCGCGACGGCGATGGCGTTCGCGGCCGAGGGCGCCCGGCTGCTGCTGGCGGCGCGCCGTTCCGGCAAGCTGGCGGAGACGGCAGCCCAGGCGCTTGAGCTTGGAGCGGAGGCGGTGCATTCGTTTCATCTGGACGTGCGCAACCGCAATGCAGTGCAGCGCGCCATCGACGAGTTGCCGCCGGAGTGGGCGGAGATTGATGTGCTGGTGAACAACGCCGGCCTGAGCCGCGGCATGGACAAGCTTTACACCGGCAAGCCCGAAGACTGGGACGAGATGATCGACACCAATGTGAAGGGGCTGCTTTACGTTACCCGCGCAGTGGTGCCGGGCATGGTGGTGCGCGGGCGCGGCCACATCATCAATCTAGGGTCCATGGCGGGAGAGATCGTGTATCCCAACGGCGCGGTGTATTGCGGTTCGAAGGCTGCCGCACGCGCCATCAGCGACGGTCTGCGTGAAGATGTGCTGGGCACGCCGGTGCGGGTGACGAGCATCGATCCGGGACTGGTGGAGACGGAGTTCAGCCAGGTGCGCTTCCACGGCGATGCGGGCCGCGCTGCCAAGGTGTATCAGGGACTGACCCCGCTCACGGGAGAGGATATTGCGGACGCCATCGTCTGGGCAGCGACACGGCCGGCGCACGTCAATATCGCGCGCATCTCTCTTTCCTCAATCGATCAGGCGAACACGCTGCTGCTGCACCGCGAAGAGTGAGAGACGGGGGCCAGATTTCCTGCTCAATCAGAAGCCGCTGGCCAGCTCCAGATCGGGAGCGGATCAACCCAGAGCTTCGATCTGGGCTTCGATCTGGGCGAGCGCGGCTTCGAGAGCGGAGCGGCGCGCCGGATTCGAGGTTCTCTGTGAGAGGATGTTTTCGCGCTGCAATTGCAGAGCCTGTTTCTGTCGTTCCTTGTCCGCGCGGTGCAACGCGGCTTGACGCCGGTCACTGTCGCTTGCGGGACCGGCAACCGGATCTTGCACGGCACTTGCCATTTGTTCCTCCACGGATTTACTTTCCCAGCCACGAGCCATAGTTTTATTTTACGAGGGTTTGAGCAGCGCAATCCCGCCGTGTGAACCGGCACGTTGCATCCCAAGAGGAGGAGACGGCATGCGCGTTTGGCAGATTTCGTCGTTTGGCATTGATTCTCTGGAATTTGCGGAGCGGCCCACGCCGGTGCCCGGACCGGGCGAGGTGCGGGTAGCGGTCCGCGCAGTTTCATTGAATTTTCGCGATCTGATGATGGTGAAGGGGCTCTACAACCCCAAGATGAAGCTGCCGCGCATTCCTTGCTCGGACGGAGCGGGCGAGGTGGTCGAAGTGGGCCCGGGCGTGACCCTGTGGAAGCCCGGTGACCGCGTCGCCGGTATCTTCATGCAGAACTGGATCGACGGCCCGTTGACGGCCGCTCGCGCCAAGGGTGCGCTGGGCGGAGACATCGACGGGATGCTGAGCGAGCATGTGGTTCTGCGCGAGCTGGGCTTGGTCGCGATTCCCGAGCACATGAGCTTTCAGGAAGCGGCCACACTGCCCTGCGCAGCGGTGACGGCGTGGAATGCGCTGGCCGCCGGAGAGGTGAAGCCCGGCGCTACGGTTCTCATTCAGGGCACCGGCGGAGTATCCATGTTCGCACTGCAATTTGCGCGGCTGAATGGGGCCCGGGTGATCGGCGTCTCTTCCAGCAACGAAAAGCTGGCGCGCGCCGCCGCGCTGGGATTGGATGCCGGGCTGAATTATCGTGAGCATCCCGATTGGGAGGAATGGGCTCTGGAGCAGACCGGCGGCGAGGGCGTGGACCTGGTGGTGGAAGTGGGCGGATCGGGCACGCTGCCGCGATCGCTGAAGGCGATTCGTTACGGCGGCACGGTTGCGCAGATCGGGGTGCTGGCCGGCGTGGCGGAGCCGCTGGCGATTCCTCTCATCCTGCACAAGATGGCGCGCATTCATGGCATCTACGTGGGCTCGCGGCGCAACTTCCTGGAGATGAACCGCGCCATCACGCTCGCGCAACTGCGTCCCATCGGCGAGGCCTTCCACTGGGCGCAGACCCGGGAGGTGCTGCAGAAGATGGAAGAGGGCAGCCACTTCGGCAAGCTGGTGCTGACCATCGAGTAGCCGGAGTAGGGCGATCATGCGCTGGTCGCGTATAAAGGCGGTAGCGACCCAAAGCTCAGCGGCTGTGTGAGCTGCATCGTATTCTGCTTGAGCGGGGGATCGCTTGTCGCCTGAGGCTCTCAAGTGGATTGTGCTCCCAGTGGTGGCGCTGATTGCGGCGACGCTGGCGGCGGTGACCGGGTTTGGCGGCGCCGCGGTGTTGCTGCCGGTGCTGGTGGCGGTATTCGGCATCCGCGCCGCAATTCCCATTCTCACGGTCGCCCAACTGATCGGCAACGGCGCGCGGGTGTGGTTCAACCGCGACGAACTCGAGTGGCGCGTGGTGGGCTGGTTCTCACTGGGCGGCGTTCCTTTGGCGTTGGTGGGGGGCTACCTGTTTGCGGTGGCGCCGCTGCCGGCGTTGACGCGATTGCTGGGCGCGTTTCTTCTGCTGATTGTTATCTGGCGGCACGCGCGGCCGCAGCAGACGAAGTCTTTCCCGGCGCCGGCGTTCGCAGGCATCGGCGCCGGCTCCAGCCTGCTCTCGGCGCTGCTGGGAAGCGTGGGTCCGCTGATGGCGCCTTTTTTTCTGGCCTACGGATTAGCCAAGGGTGCTTATATCGGCACGGAGGCCATGTGCACGGTAGTGATGCACGTGACCAAGCTCGTCGCCTATGGGCAGACGGCCGTGCTCACCGGTCCGGATGTGCTCGATGGTCTCTGGCTGGGGCCGCTGATGATTGCCGGATCCTATCTGGGCAAGCGGATTGTCGACCGCCTGCCCAGAAGTTTGTTTGTGGCCATCATTGAGATCGTTCTGATTGTCGCCGGGCTTGATTTTCTATTGAGGGGCTAGCCTCCCGGTCTGGCAATTGCTCCGAATCGGGAAATGTGGCGTCGTGCGCGGCCCCCATTTGATGCTACAGCGATGGCCTCTGGGGGCTCTGCCGATAAACGAGGCATGGCGGATTTAGCTCTGAGCCTTGCTGGAGGAGAACCGCGTCCTGCGCGTGCTGCTGTGCGGAAGCTTGCGCGGCATCTGGCGCGCATCCTGGTGGTGGTGCTGCTGGGCGGGTTTCTGGGAGCGACGCTGGTGCGGGTGGCTCCCGGCTATGGCGTGGACGCGCGGGAACTGGATAGCCGCCTGAGCGCGGAGAGCCTGCGGGCGGTGCGCCGGGCCGCTGCGCCGCGAGAGGGACTGCTCCCCTTCTATCTGCATTTCTGCGAGCGTCTGCTGCATGGGGATCTGGGCGAGTCGCGGCTGCTGCACATGCCGGTGCGGCAACTCGTCGCCGAGCGGTTTCCGGAGACGGCCAAGTCGGTGGGGCTGGGGCTGGCGCTGGCGTGGACTGCGGGACTGGGGTTGGCCGCGGCAGCGGTGATGACCTGCGCGGGCGGGGTCGATCTGCTGGCCGGATTGCTGGCCAGCGTGCTGGTGTGCATTCCGGCGGCGGTGCTGGCGCTGCTGTTCGTGATCATGCAGGCGCCGGAGCGGCTGGCCATCGGACTGATTCTGTTTCCCAAGGTCTTTCAGTACGCGCGCAACCTGCTGGCGGATGCTGCCGCACGTCCCCACGTGCTGGCGGCGCGAGCCCGGGGCGCGGCTGGCGTTCGCGTTTTCCTGCGTCATATCTTGCCGGGGGCTGCGCCGCAGTTGCTGGCTTTAGGCGGCGTCTCGGTGAGCATGGCTTTTGCGGCGGCGATTCCCGTTGAGGCGCTGTGCGATCTTCCCGGGATTGGGCAGTTGGCCTGGCAGGCAGCCATGGGCCGCGATCTGGCGCTGCTCGTAGACCTGACGATGATCGTGACACTGCTTACGCTGCTGGCCAACTCGGCGGCCGACCTCGCGGGACTGGGCCGGCCATGAAGACGATGCGCGCGGTAGCGCTTGTGTTTCTGGCCGCGGTTCTGGCGGCCAGTATTGCGGCCAACTGGATCGCGCCTGCTTCCTACGCGAGGCAGTTCCGCGATCAGCCCGATGCCGCGCCATCGGCGCAGCATCTGCTGGGCACCGACGATCTGGGCCGCGACCGCTTCTCGCGGCTTTTGTACGGCACGCGCATCTCGCTGCTGCTGGCGCCGGCGGCTGCGCTGATGTCCACGGTGCTGGCCGGCGCGATCGGTGGAGCGGCGGGGTTTGCCGGAGGATGGATCGAGGTTTGCGTCACGGCGGCCACGGACCTGTTCCTCTCGCTGCCGTGGCTGTTTCTGCTCATTACCGTGCGCGCCTGCCTGCCGCTGAACGTATCCCCGGTGGTGTCGGTGGCGATCACCTTTGTCCTGCTTGGCTGCCTGGGATGGGCGGCGGCGGCGCGGGTGGTCTGTGCGGATGTGCGCAGCTTCCGGAATTCAGATTTCGTGTTGCTGGCGCGCGCCTCGGGTGCGGGTGGAGCGCGGCTGCTCATGCGGCACCTTGTTCCCAACCTGGCGCCGGTGCTGGCAGCGCAGTTCTGGATCTCAATTCCGGTTTTCATTCTCACCGAAGCGAACCTGGGCATCCTCGGATTGGGCGTGGCCGAGCCGCTGCCGAGCTGGGGCAGTTTGTTGCGCGAGCTGGAGAGCTTCTCGGCGTATTCCGCACAGCCGTGGCTCTTTGCTCCGCTGCTGCTGCTGGTGCTTACGGTGAGCAGTTTTCAGATTGTGCTGCACAACGAGGAGGTGGCGGGATGAAGCGCTGGATCCTATGTCTGGGGTTGATATTTGCGACCGTTTCGACGAGATGCGCGGGGGCCCAGCCGGGCAGCGAGCTTCGCTTTTGCATTCCCTCCGATCCGCGCACCTGGAACCCGCTGCTGGTGGAAGATGATGCTTCGGAGACAATCCGCTACCTGACCGGCGGCGTGCTGGTGCGGCTCAATCGCCAGACGCAGCAACTGGAGCCGGAACTGGCGACGGCCTGGAAGGTGAGCCGGGCCGGCAATGCGATCCGCTTCACGCTGCGGCGGAATGTGCGTTTCTCCGATGGATCGGCGTTTACGGCCCGGGATGTGGCGTACACGATTGCGCAGCTGATGGACCCGGCCCTGCACTCGCCCACTGGCGACGCCTTCCGGGCGGCTCCGGGGAAGGTGATCACGCGCATCGCGGATCCCTACCAGATCACGATCGTATTTCCTGCCCCGGTGGTCGGGCTCGCGAAGCTCTTCGATCAGGTGGCGATGCTTTCAGCCACTTCGCCGCAGCACGAACGTGCCGTGCTGGGGCCATACCAGGTTGCCGACTACAGGGCCGGCAGTTTCGTTTTGCTGCGGCGAAATCCGAATTACTGGAAGCACGACTCGGCGGGCCGGCCGCTACCCTATATCGAGTCGGTGCGGCTGGACATCGAGCAGAATCGCGACATCGAGTTGCTGCGGCTGACGCGCGGCGAGATCGACTTGATTGGTTCTCTCAGCCCCGAGTCCTACGATCGTCTGTCCGCCAAGGCGGCGGGGATGGCTGTGGACGCAGGCGTTTCGCTCGACTCCGAGCAGATGTGGTTCAATCAGGCGCCGGGGGCGCCGATTGCGGAGTACAAGAAGACATGGTTCCGATCCACCAACTTCCGCCGCGCGGTCTCTGCGTCCATCCATCGAGACGATATTGTCCGCATCGTCTTTCATGGTCATGCGCGGCCCGCGGTGAGCTGGATCTCGCCCGCCAATCGCGCGTGGTTTGACAGCAAGCTCGCTCCGCACGCATTCGATCGCAGCGACGCTTTGCGGCTGCTGGCTGACGACGGGTTCACTTTGGTGAATGGGGTTCTGCACGACCGTTCCGGTCACGCAGTGGAGTTCTCGCTGGTGACCAATGCCGGCAATACCGCCCGGGAGCGCATGGCCGCAATGATCCAGCAGGACCTGGCGGCGATCGGCATCCGCGTGCATGTGGTCACGCTCGACTTCTCTTCGCTGATCGAGCGCATCACGCGCAGTCTGAACTACGAGGCCTGCTTGCTGGGGCTGGTGAATGACGATCTCGATCCCAATGCGCAGATGAACGTGTGGCTGAGCTCTGGCGAGAATCACCAGTGGAATCCTGGGGAGAAGAAGCCCGCCACCGCATGGGAGGCAGAGATCGATCGGCTGATGCGGGCACAGGCAGCCAGTCTCGACGCGAAGAAGCGCAAACAGGATGTGGACCGCGTGCAGGAGATCGTTTGGCAGCAGGAGCCATTCATCTATCTCGTCGACAAAGACGCTCTGATGGCTGTCTCGCCGAACCTGCACAATGTCAGCCCGGTGGCGTTGCGGCCGCAGGTTTACTGGAATATCGATTGGCTGTGGCTGAGCAACTCCGGATCGAGGAGACCCTGATGGAATCGCAGCCGCTGTTGTCGGTGCATCTGTCTGCCGGATACCGCGGCAAACCTGCTGTGCTCAAGGATGTGTGTTTTGAGATGCAGCGCGGCGAGGTGCTGAGCCTGGTAGGGCAGAGCGGCTGCGGCAAGAGCACATTGGCTCTGGCGGTTCTGCGGCTGTTGCACTGGAAGCAGGCGACCGCGAAAGGGCGCATCGTCTTCAACGGCCGCGATCTGATGGCGGTGAGTGAGCGGCAGATGCGTGCGATGCGCGGCCGCGACATTGCGCTGGTACTGCAAAGCCCGCTTTCCGCTCTTAATCCCGCGCGCCGCATCGGCGCCCAGCTTGAGGAGGCGTGGCAGATTCATCGCCGCACCAGCGTCACCGAGCGCCTCGACGCTGTGCACGCTACCCTGCGGCAGGTGAGCCTGCCCAGCGATCGCGCCTTTCTGCGCCGCTATCCTGCGGAACTGAGCGTAGGCCAGGCGCAGCGCGTCCTGATTGGCATGGCCATCCTGCACCGTCCGGCCTTGCTGATTGCCGATGAGCCCACCAGCGCGCTCGATATCGTGACACAGGCAGAGATCCTCGAGCTCTTCTCGCGGTTGAGCCATGATCTCGGCATTGGCATCCTCTACATCTCGCACGATCTGCTATCGGTGGCGGCAATCAGCAATCGGGTCGCAGTCATGGACCAGGGGCGCATCGTCGAGTGCCAGCCGACCGCCCGCCTGTTCACGCGCCCTGCTCATCCGTTTACGCAGAAGCTGATTGCGGCACTGCCCGCAATGCCGCAGTTCGGATGCGCCGCGCAGGCGCAGATTGCCTGAGGCTTTCCTGAACAGCCGCCCCCTGGATGCCTGGCGCGATCGGGTAATGCGGGGTGCGCGGTTAGGGTCGGCAGGAGATCCTCGCACGAGCCGGTCAGGATAGCGCGCTATACGATTCGGCCCTGGCTGAATTTGGAGGACGGGGTGCCCAAGAACAATGCCCGGCAGCGGCGCCGGGCATTGCTGTTAAAACGATTGGACTGCATTCGGGGAGCTTGTTTTCTGCCCCGGGCGACCTGGCATTAGAACTGGTCACCATGGAACGCTGCCTCAGCTGCGGGAGAGCGTGCACCCCAGGCAGCATTGTGGGTGAGGGAACTCAGCCAGCCTTGGAGAGCGCTGCTGCCCCAGTTAGAGTTGTCGGGTGCTGTGGTACTGCCGCCCCAGATGACGCTCTGCGAGGAGTTGGTGCTTCCGCCCCAGATCACGCTGGCTGCGTCCACTGTGCTTCCGCCCCAGATCACGCTTTCGCTGGCGAGGGTGCTGCCACCCCAGATCACGCTTTCCGAAGAGGTTGTGCTGCCTCCCCAAATGACCGAGCCGCCCCAGATGACGCTCTCGTTTTGAGGTGAGCTGCCGCCCCAGATAACGGAACCACCCCAAATGACGGAGCCTCCCCAGATGACCGACCCACCCCAGATCACCGACTCGCCATTCATGGGCGTTCCGACGGCCATGACCACGTTTCCGGAGGAGTCCACCTGGGCGAAAGGCGATATGGCGCTGGTGCCGGCGGGCGGGGGCGCCGTCACTGCGTTGACCGCGGCCTGGAGATCCAGGTAACCCGCGCCGACGGTGAAGATGTCAGCCTGCATGTTGAAGGTCTGGCCGCTGACCGGATCGGTGACGGTGGAGTACTGGATGAGGTTCTTGTCGGCGGTGACCATGAGGAGAGCCTTGACCTGGTCAGGGGTGAGGCTCGGGTTGGCCTGCAGCATCAGCGCCGCCGTGCCGGAGACCATGGGCGCGGCCATGCTGGTGCCGCTGAGGACGAAGTACTCATTCGACGGCATGTTGTCGCCGGGCTTCAGGTAGAGGGAGTGGGGAACGACGTTCCCTGGGCTCTCTTTCGCCAGCGTCTCCTGAGGAGTGTAGAGGGACACGATGAGATTGCCGGGGGCGACCAGATCCGGTTTGATGACATGATCCACCAGCGAAGGCCCCTTGGAACTGTAGCTGGCCGGGATGTCGTCGGTGCGGTCGGCCGTGCCCAGCGTGTTCATTGCGCCCACTGTGATCACATAAGGATCGTTGGCGGGAGCGGTGATGGTGCCGTAGCCGTTGGTGCCGGCGGAGTCGTTGCGGCCCTCGTTGCCCGCGGAGATCACCACCACAATGCCGGCTTTGTAGGCCTCTTCCACTGCCTGGTCGAGGGGGTCTGTGGTGTAGCTCTCGTAGACCCCGCGGCCCAGAGACATGTTGATGATGCGGATGTTGTAGGTGTCCTTGAGTTCGATTGCGCGCTGAATGGCGGCAATCACTTCGCTGTCGCTGCCGGCGCCGGTCGAGTCGAGCACGCGCAGGTTGATGATGTTGGCGGCCGGAGCGATGCCCTTGAAGGTGTAGATGGAGCCCAGCCCAGTGGAGTCATGGCCGCTGCCGGCGATGATGCCGGCAACATGGGTGCCGTGGCCGTAGCCGTCATTGGCATTGCCGGAGCCAGTGAAGTCTTCGCTGTAGACAATGTGGGATGCGGTGAGATCGTCGACGGGCGAGACGCCGCTGTCAATGACTGCGACGCCGATGCCGGCGCCGTTCAAACCCTGGTTCCAGCCGGCGGCGGCGTTGATGGTTTCCAGGTGGTGATCGAGGGCCGGCACGATGCCCCCGGTTGTAGCGGGCGCAGGGGCAGGCGGAGCAAAGCCATGCACCGGGCGATCGGGTGAGATGTAGGCCACATCCGGGTCGTCGGCCAACTTGGCGAGGCCAGCGGCAGGAATGCTGTAGGAGCCGCCGCGGATGCCGCGCAGCTCATGCCGCAGCACACCCCCGCGCCGGATGGCCTTCTGGTGCATGGCCGGTCCGACCGGCTGCCGATACTGCACAATGACATTGACCGTACCGGTGGTGTTTTCCAGATCGCGGGAGATCTTGCGGGAATACGGAGCGCCAAACAGCAGAGTGGTGCTCGCAAACAGAGCGCACACAGCAAGGAATTTGCGTCCCCACATGGCACTCCGGACTGATTTGGGTTTCATTCTGTTCTCCTTCCTTGACCCTGGTTCGTGTCTTTTCCGGTCTGCATTGCACGTACCTGTATGGAACAGCGGCACAGACCTGGTGTGGCCGCCCAGAGCGGCAGTTGCTCGGCGGATGCAGGCCGGCGGAGCAACTGGTCGCCGAGGCAGCCGGGGCGAACTGGAATCCTCATGAGAGGCTTCTCATGCCTGAGGGGCTCATCGGCCCCTTGTGAGAATCCATTAAGGTTTCGCGATTCCAAGGTAATGTGGTGCCGGTCAGGAGCCAGGCGGTTCTGCCACTTTCGTCTTTAATGCCTTCCTGTTTGGCCGCCGATGAATTCAGCTGGAGTGCGTCCGGCCGGCCTGCGCAGCGGCTCGCGAAGGGTCCAGCTCTCTGCGCCGGCGTGCCGGTGAAGGTATACGAGGGTCGAGGGAATGGGGCAATCGCTGCCAATCCGAGCCAGGGTATTTGTCGGGATCACGGCCGCTTACGGTGTGGCCGTGCTCGCCTTCTCGTTCCTGCACTGGCAGTCGACCAACCTGCTCAAATTTGGCTGCTACTTCGTGATTGCTGTGCTGGCTTCGACGATGAAGGTGCGGCTGCCGGGTATGGAAAGCACCATGTCGGTGCATTTTCTCTTCGTTCTGCTGGGCATCCTGGAACTCTCGCTGCCGGAGACGCTGGCGATCGGCTGCGCGGCAGCTCTCCTGCAGAGCATGTGGAAAGCTCCTCAGGGTGTGGAGCCGGTGAAGGTTCTGTTCAATGTGGTGAGCATGACCGCACCGGCGATCTTTCTGACGTATCATGCCTATCATTCTGCGGAGAGAATGCTGCAGCACAGCGTTCCGCTGCTGCTGGTGGTGGCGGCGTTCGTCTATTTTCTGAGTAACACGATTCCGGTCGCCGTGGTGATTACGCTGGCGCAGGGCAATTCGCTGCGCAAGGTCTGGTCGGAGACCTATTTCTGGTCGCTGCCGTATTACATCATCGGAGCCGCCATCGTGGGGCTGATCAGCTACGTGGATCAGTTCATCGGCTGGGAAAACGCGCTGCTGATTGTGCCGATCATGTACTGGATCTACCGGTCCTATCTGCTGTACCTGGGGCGCCTGGAGGACGAGCGGAAGCGGGTGGAGATTGAAGCCCGCCAGGTGGAGGCGGAGAAGCGGCATGTGGAGGAGGTCTGTGCGCTGCACCTGCGCACCATCGAGGGCCTGGCGCTGGCCATCGATGCCAAGGACCACACCACGCACAATCATCTGCACCGTGTCCGCACCTATGCGGTGGAGATCGCCAAGGATCTCGGCCTGGACGAGCAGCAGACGGACGCGCTGCGCGCGGCGGCTTTATTGCATGACATCGGCAAGCTGGCGGTGCCGGACCACATCATCAACAAGCCCGGCCGTCTGACTCCCGCGGAGTTCGAGAAGATGAAGATTCATCCCGCGGTGGGGGCGGAGATCCTGGAGAAGGTGGCGTTTCCCTATCCCGTGGCGCCGATTGTGCGGGCGCATCACGAGAAATGGAACGGCAAGGGCTATCCCGACGGGCTGAAGGGCGAAGAGATTCCGATCGGGGCGCGTATTCTGGCGGCCATCGACTGCCTGGATGCGCTGGCCTCGGACAGGCAGTACCGCAAGGCGCTGCCACTCGATGAGGCGATGAAGAAAGTCAGAGAAGAGTCGGGACAATCGTTTGACCCTCGGGTGGTGGCGATTCTGGAGCGCCGCTATCGGGAACTGGAGGAGCTCGCGATGCGCAGCCTGGAAGAACACAGAATGGATTCTCTAAGCTTCTGCGGGCGGGTGGAACGAGGCGAGCGGCCGGCGAATGGCTTCGAAAGCGAAGGCAGCCATCGCGGCAGTCCCAGGGATTTCCTCTCCTCGATTGCATCCGCGCGCCAGGAGGCGCACACGCTTTTCGAACTCAGCCAGGACCTGGGCAACTCCCTGAGCCTGGATGAAAATCTGTCGTTGATGGCCATGCGGCTGCGCAAACTGGTTCCCTACGACTCGATTGTCGCCTTCATTCGCAAGGGCGATATGCTGGTTCCCGAGTTCGTGAGCGGCGACAATTTTCGTCTGTTTTCCGCGCTGGAGATACCCATCGGCACCGGGTTGTGTGGATGGGTAGCGCAGAACGCGCGCCCGATCTTAAATGGCAACCCCGCCGTGGAAGCTGGCTTCCAGCATGATGCCCAGAATCTGAATCAGCCGCGCTCTGCGCTGGCTGTCCCGCTGGAAGGGGTGACGGGCCTGGTCGGCGTGCTGGCTTTGTATCAGGCTTCTCCCGACGCCTTTACCAATGATCACCTGCGTGTGCTGCAGGTGATTACCTCGCGCGTGGCGCTGTTCATCGAAAATGCCTTGAAGTATCGCGAGGCGGAGAGTTCGGCCACCGTCGATTACCTGACCGGCATGGCCAATGCACGCGCACTTTCCATGCACCTGGAGCAGGAACTGGCGCGTTGCCGCCGGGAAAGCGGTACGGTGGCCGTGATGGTGTGCGATCTGGATGGATTCAAGGAGATCAACGACCGCTATGGTCATCTGGCTGGAGACAAAGTTCTCAAGCTCTTCGCTGCGATGATGCGTGAGTCCTGCCGGCAGACGGATTACCTGGCGCGCATGGGGGGAGATGAATTTGTAATCATCGCCCCCAACATGCCTCCGGCATCTTCGAATGAGCGGGCGCTGCTTTTCAGCTCGCTGGCCCAGCGCGCAGGGCGCGAGATTTGCGGCAAGAACTTTCTCTCGCTGAGCCTGGGGGCGGCCTTCTATCCGCAGGACGGTTCGGAATCCGAACAGCTTCTGGCGGAGGCCGACCGGAAGATGTATGCCGCCAAGCAGCGTCATTATGAGGAGACCGGAACGCACGGCGGGCATGCTTCGCCCCGGCCTCATCTGGCAGTGGTGCGATGATGCTGCTCCGCGGCAGATGCGATGCGCACGGTCGGCCGGGCACTGCTCTGGCTCTGCATTTTCCTGTATCCCGAGCAACCTATTTTGGTTTGGTGTGTTCCTGCTCTGTGTGAGAGGATCAAACTGTTTGTTTGGCTCGAGTGCGAATCGAAAGGGAGATTGGAGAATGAGAAGCAACAATCGTGAAGCCAGCGCAGCTCACAGCAAGCGAGCGTGTTACAGCCTGCTGGGAACGGCTCTTTTATTTGCTGTGCAGGCTGCGAGTACCGCCCCGGCGCTGGCCGCACAATCGCCTTCGCCGGCGGTCAAGCACGGAGAGACGATCTTTAAAACCCGCTGCGCGGTGTGTCATACCAAAAAGCCTGGGGATACTTCCCCATTCGGGCCGCCGAATCTGTATCAGGTGTTTGGGGCGAAGCCGCCGGCACTGACCGCGGAGCAGGCAGAGCAGATCATCAAGCATGGAAAGGGTCAGATGCCGGCTTTCATGGGCGTGCTGACAACCACCGATATGCAGGATGTGATCGAATATCTTCGCACAGAGGGGCGCAAGAAGCAGTAGCGCCTTTGCGGGCTCTTCTCCACACGAAAAGAAGCTCCTTCGAGTGACAGGCTCGAAGGAGCTTTTTGTTTGCCGTGCAAGATGAAGCGAGCAGTTCTATCCCTCTGCGGGGCAGGCCTGCTCTACAGGCTTTGTATGGCAGCGTTCGAGCGGAGAGGCGCGAGCGATAGAATGATCTGACTGCGCCATCCCGCCTACCTCGGAGAGGCGCCATACCCGTGATCGTGGATTGCATCCGGAGGAATTTTGTTGCATCGATACCGTGTTTTCTCCGCCGCGCTGGCACTGCTCGCCGCGATTCCGGCTCAATCGAAGGGACACAAGAGCGTCTCATCCAGAGAGCTGAAGATCACCGTTGTTGATGTAGAGGGCGGCGCGGCCACTCTATTTCTCACTCCGGAGGGCAAGTCGCTGCTCATTGACACTGGTTGGCCGCCGGACGTGGGCGGTCCGCAACCCACGCCGGGAGAGCTTCCGCCGCCACCGGCCAGATCGAGCGCCGATCGCATTGCAGCCGCTGCGGCCGCCATGGGCATCACTCGAATCGACTATCTGGAGATGACCCATTACCACGTCGATCATGTCGGCGGCCTGCAATCGCTCCTGAAGAAGCTGCCGGTGGATACGTTCATCGATCACGGCCCCAACCAGCAGGAACTGCCGCCGAATGCGAATGCGCGCGAGCGCGCTACTTCTCCGGCCACGCTCTACCCGGGATGGGTGGCGGCGTATCAGGGGCATCACCACATCACGGTTCACACCGGCCAGACGCTGAAGATCGGTTCGCTCCATCTTCAATTCGTGGCCAGCGCCGGCAAGGTGATCAACATGCCGTTGCCCGGTGCAGGGGAACTCAACCCGCTGTGCACGCATGTTGCGCAGAAAGCGCGCACCGGGGGCGAAGAGAACGTTCGCTCGCTGGGCACCCTCATCACCTTCAGCAAGACGCGTATTCTCGATCTTGGAGATTTGACCTGGAACAAGGAGCTGGAGTTGCTCTGCCCGGTGAACAAGATCGGGAAGGTGGACGTATACTTTGTGACCGGTCACGGTATGGATCTTTCCAGCAGCCCGCCCACCGCAGCATTCGATCCGCTGGTCGCGCTGATGCAGAACGGCCCACGCAAGGGTGGAGACCCGGACGTGGTTCGAACCGTGGACCAGTTCCCCGCTTTGGAAGGGTTTTGGCGGCTGCACGCCAACGCCCAGTATCCGGAGATGGACGGCGATCCGCATTACATCGCTAACCTGAACGGCCAACCGGATCACGCCTATCCGCTCAGGCTGGTGATTACGTGGGACGGCAAAATCACAGTGACTAATCCACGGAATGGGATGAGCAGGACCTACCAGGCGCGCGCTACCGAAGCGGGATACTGACGGCGCCGGAATGCCTGCAATTCTGCGCGCGCTCGGCGCCATCGACATCCCGGTGGCCAGCGCCGGGATTGCCGGTCCCAACACCACGACTTGGGACTATCCGATCGACGCGTGGCGGCAGGTCACTGATGTGAATCTGAATGGCGTCTATTACTGCTGCCGCGCGGTGGTTCCGTACATGCTCAGACAGGAGTACGGCCGCATCGTGAACATCGCTTCCATTGCGGGCAAAGAGGGCAACCCCAACGCGCCCGCCTATAGCGCCTCGAAGGCCGGGGTGATTGCCCTTACTAAATCGCTGGGCAAAGAGCTTTCCAAACACAATATCGCGGTGAACTGCATCACCCCAGCGGCCTGCCGCACACGCATCTTCGACCAGATGACCCAGCAGCATATTGATTACATGCTGAGCAAGATACCCCGTGGACGCTTCGTGGAGTTGGAAGAGATTGCCGCGATGGTTGCCTGGTTGGTCTCGGCCGAGAACTCCTACACCACCGGCGCCGTATTCGATCTGAGCGGCGGCCGCGCCACCTACTGATCCCCATTCAAGCCATGCAGCAGAGCAAAGCTGGGGTCGCGCAGCTCGCGGGCGTCCGCTTGAGCAGCAGCCGGCGGCTGTGAGCTGGGGCACTGCTGAACACCGCCGCGGCCCACGAATCTGTGCTGGAGCGGGCCCGCGTGTAGAATTCAGCGGAATTCGAAGCATCGCCCGTTGCGATATCCAAAATGGAGCGAGGATATGAAACTGAAATCTCGAAACACTCTCCTTGTGTTGGCGCAGATTGCGCTTCTGGTGTGGCTGGCTTCGCCGCTGCTTCTGCACGGTGAAGAAGGTATGTGGACCTTCAACAATTTTCCGTCGCGCACGGTGGCAGCACACTACGGATTCGCTCCCTCCCAGCAATGGCTCAATCACGTCCGATTGTCGTCTTTGCGCATCGCGGAAGGATGTTCCGCCTCCTTTATCTCACCGCACGGCCTGGTGATGACCAATCACCATTGCGTCCTGGAATGCGTACAGCAGCTCTCCACGGCCGGGCACGACTTCGTCCAGAACGGATTCATCGCCCAGAGCGCGGCGGAAGAGAAGGAGTGTCCTGTCTTCGAGCTTGACCAACTCATGCAGATCAGTGACGTCACCGCCGAAGTGCAGAGAGCGATTGCCGGCAAGACGGGCGCCGCTGCCTCTGCCGCGTTGCATGGGAAGGAAGCGGAGCTTGAAAAGAGCTGCGACTCCGATTCTTCCACTCTCTGCCAGGTCGTCTCGCTCTATGAGGGCGGCGTCTACAATCTTTACCGCTATAAAAAGTACACCGACGTGCGCCTGGTCTTTGCGCCAGAGATGTCGGTGGCGCAATTCGGCGGTGATCCCGACAACTTCAATTTTCCGCGCTTCGATTTCGACATCGGCATGGTGCGCGTTTATGAGAACGGTCATCCCATCTCGAGCCCCAACTATCTGAAGTGGAGCGCAGACGGCTCGAAGAAGGGCGAACTCGTATTCGTCTCCGGCAATCCCGGTGGAACCAGCCGCCAGCTTACCGTGGCGCAACTCGCATTCGAGCGCGACACGGATCTCCCCAATCTGATCCCCGCCATCTCCGAGCGTCGCGGGCTTCTCGAGCGTTTTAATGCCGAGAGTCCTGAGCGCGCTCGCCAAGGCGGCGAAGCGCTGTTCTTCGACGAGAACACCTATAAAGTGATCTTTGGCCGCGAGCAGGCGTTGCTCGATCCCGAGTTTTTTGCAACCAAGGTCGCCGAAGAGAAGCATCTGCGAAGCGCTGTGGATGCCAATCCGAAACTTGCCGTCGATCGCTCGGCCTGGAACGACATCGTGCAAATCCAGAAGGTGCGCGCCGATCATTTTGACGGGGAATTTGCCATCGGATTGTTCCGTTTTTCGACTCTGTTGAACGATGCCGTCGCGCTCGTACGCTCAGCCGATCAGCGCAAGCTACCCAACAGCGAGCGACTGCGCGGGTACACCGATCAGGGGCTCGCTCGCATGCAGCACAACCTCGCCGCGCGTGTGCCAATTTACAAGGATTTGGAAGAGATGCAACTCGGCTGGATCTTCTCCGCGGCCCGCCGCCAACTCGGGGTCGACGATCCGCTGGTGGTAAAGATGCTGGGCAAAGAGTCACCCGAACAGCTCGCCCAGCGGCTGGTGGCCGGTACGTACCTGGACGACCCAGCCGTCCGCGCGGATCTGTACAAAGGTGGCGAGGCCGCCATCCAGGCCTCCACAGATCCCATGATTGTGTTCGTACGCAGCATCGAGCCGGACCTGCTCGCGATCGTGAAAAACTCTGAAGCGCAGATTGACGCTCCAACTCGCGCCGCCGCCGAACGCATCGCCAAAGCGCGCTTCGCTATTTACGGGACCAGCATCTATCCCGACGCGACCTTCACGCCGCGTCTCAGCTACGGTACCGTGAAGGGCTTCACGGACGCACGCGGCCATGTCGTGCAGCCCTACACCACGCTCGGGCAGCTCTTCGAACGCGCTACTGGTGCGCCGCCCTTCAAGCTGCCGCCCAGCTGGATCCATGCCCAATCCAGCTTGAACTCCTCCACGCCGATGAACCTGTGCACCACCAACGACATCATCGGCGGCAACTCGGGCAGCCCAATGGTGAATGAAAAAGGGGAGATCGTCGGGCTCATCTTCGATGGCAACATCTATTCCATCGGCGGCGATTACGGCTATGATGCGGCCAAGAATCGTGCTGTCGCAGTCGACAGTCGCGCGCTGATCGAAGGGCTGGGCAAGGTTTATCACCTTACCCGCATTGTGGATGAGATTCAGTCCGCCCGTCAGTAGGGAAGTGGGCGAACTGAGGCCGTGGTCGAAAGAGGCCGTCAGACAAATTGCTTGTGTGGCGCCGCCCGTGCAACGCAATGGAGTCGCGAGGGCGACCACGGCCAGGTTCTGGGGGAATCCAGATGAACGGCTGATTCTGGTAGGCGAGGCGGGAATCGAACCCACAACCCCCGGCTTAGAAGGCCGGTGCTCTATCCAGTTGAGCTACTCGCCCCTGCCCCTCATTGTACCGTTTGTGGTGTGGCTCTCTGCGTCGGGGCGGCCAGGATCGCCGGGGGCGTCGGCTGCGAACTCCTGCAGAAAGCGAACGAGCATCGCTTCAGCCCAGTGAATCTCCTCACCGCGCCCGCGACCCAGGAAGGCGCAGTGGCCGCCGTGGCGTGTTTCCACAAACTGGATGCGGGGATTGGCCGCTATCCGTGCGCGCGTCTCCGGCAGCAGGCGGATGAAGGGATCGTCCTGCGCAGACAGCACCAGCGTAGGCACGGCGATACGGTCGATCACCCGGGCGCTGGCGACGCGATAGTAATAATCGTCTGCGTTGGCGAAGCCGCAATGCGGAGCCACAATCTTGTCGTCAAACTCGCGGATCGAGCCGACGGGCCCGAGTCCTTCGAGCCGGTAAATCTCCGGATACAGCTCGGCTTTCCTGCGGATGCGGCGCATCAGGCCGCGCAGAAAGTGCCACTCGTAGGCGCGGTTGGCCGGCTCGTGCAGGGCGTCCGCGCTGGGGGCGAGGTCGATCACCGGACAGACAGTTGCAACTGCCGCCAGAGGAGGACGGCCTCCCCACTCGCCGGCCAGTTTGAGGACCAGGTTGCCGCCCATCGAATAGCCCACCAGCGCGACCCGCTCGAGCCGGTGGGCGCGCGTGAAGTGCTCCACGACCGCGGCCACGTCCGCGGAGCGGCCGGAGTGATAGAGGGTGGGAGTCAGCGCCTCGGTGCCGTTGCAGTTGCGCATGTTCATGCGAACCACGTTCATGCCCGCTGCCCAGGCGCGTCCCGCGATTCCGCGGATGTAGCGGGAGTCGGAGGAGCCCTCCAGGCCGTGCAGCAGAACCACGGTCAGCCGTCCGGAACGAACCGCGGGCGGTTGCCAGTGGGAGTGACACAGTACATGGCTGCCGTCGCCGGCATCCACCTCCACGGTTTCTTCTTGCGTCTGCAATGGGAAGGGAGGGCGGGGCCAGAAGTTGCCAAAGATGGTTTGCAGGTGTCCGCTGCGCAGGCCGCGGCGCGGTTCATACCTGGTCATCCAGTCGGGCATCCCGGGAAGGGAACTGCCGGGTGACGCTTGATTCGAGCGGATTTCGGGGCGACGGGGCGTGTGGGAAGGCACGGAAGGAAAAAAGCCGCTCACGCGGCCCAGGCGAACTGGGGCGGCTAGTGGGGATCGAACCCACGACATCCTGAGCCACAGTCAGGCGTTCTGCCGCTGAACTATAGCCGCCGTCTACGTTCTTGATTGTAGCATCGAAGATAATGTCCGCGCCCGCTGGGATTTGTGCGCGCGCTGGGCGCCGCTGCACGCGCGATGCAAGGAGCCGACGCCATCTCGCACCGTCCCCAGCCGCCGGGTACCGAGCCCGGACCGCGCTGGCGGTTTGGCGCCCGGCTGTTCCGGAACGAGAGCCTCGAGGATCTGGAGTTTCTGCTCGATGAGGTGTTTCGGTTGCCGGGGACGCGGATTCGCTTCGGCTTCGATGGTCTGGTGGGGCTCATCCCCGGTATCGGGGATCTCGTGGCGGGATTGCTCTCGTTGCTGTTCCCCCTGGCCGCCTGGAGCCGCGGTTTGCCCAAGGTGACGCTGCTTCGGATGGCCGTCAATCTTGCCATTGGCGTGTTGGTCGGTTCGATTCCGTTTGCCGGCGACGCATTTGACATTTGGTGGAAGCCCAATCGCCGCAACCTCCGCCTTTTGCGCCGTCACATCGGCCGGCCGCACCGCCATACCTGGCGCGACTGGGCGTTTTTGATGCTTCTGGGGATCTGCCTGGTCGCCGTCTTTGCTCTTCCGCTGGTGGTGCTGGCATGGATCGTGCTCTGGGTGTGGCATCATCGCTGAGCTAGGGCGGAGCCGCGGTTTCCCAGGCTGCCGGGCGGCGCGTGCCGGGTTACAATCGAGGGGAGGTTCGGGGCGTAGCGCAGTCTGGTAGCGCATCTGCTTTGGGAGCAGAGGGTCGGGGGTTCGAATCCCTCCGCCCCGACCATCGTAAACAACAGATATTTCAAGCGATATGGCCGGCTCCGGTCACGCATCTGCTTTTTACCGCTACATGGGTGTCGATGATTTTGTAGCGGTCGCATCCTCGCTGTATTTCCCACTGATATTCCACGTAGCAAGTTTCTTGGAATCCATGCGAACCGCCGGGCGTTATTCCACCAGCGTAACGCCAATCATCCTCATCGTGCTTTCCAGCGTTGAATACTGCGCTGCATTTTTCGCAAATTCCCCTTCGAGCGACTTCTGAAAGAACTCGCTTTTGGGATTCGGATCAAAACCGATGTATCCGCGCATCCGTGATGGGGCACCTGTTCGCAGGAGGGTGCGGTAGTAGCAAATGCTTCGTCCGCTGCCGTCCTCGGCGTAAAGCGAGGCACCTTCCAACCGCTCGCCCGGTGTCGGCGGGCGAAGAATAATCGCGTAGTCATCGCTCCATACGTTTGCCCAAAGCGGGCCATACCAGATCGGCAGGGGATTTCGATTGGGAATCCAATCTTCCAGTTCTCGGGTGCCTTTGAGATTCTTGAGCACTCGGCTGGCCTTGAAAATATGATTCACCACCGCGATGTTTCCGATGTCGTCCACGGAAAGCTCAACTAATCCCCACTGTGCGAAACCGCTCAAGACCCCTTGTTTGTAGTCGCTTTCGCGGCGTAAATCCTCGCGATAGCACTGCCTTCGCCAGCAAGGCAGTACGCCAGCACTATGATCACGCACTACGTTTGTAGTGCGTGATCATAATGCTGGAAATGGAAGGTGCGTTTTCGTGTCGAATTTCCAACTCGGCTGTTGAAAGTGGCCTTGCCATCGTTTGCATGATCGCTCTTAAATCGCCGTGCCGGAAATGATGAGTCGCATGTAGATGTAATCCTGCTTGAGCCGGTGCCGCAGTTTTTCCTTCCATTCGTGGAGCGCGCGAAGATCACCGCCGGTGAAGACCCCGTCCACTTCCATGCGCACAAGTTCATCCGGCACGCCCGTGTTCTTGGTTTCGTCCCAATACCACCCGGTTGCCCGCGTAAGGGTGTACCCGCTGAACATCTGTTGCACTTCGTTGATCGTCCTCTGTATCAATGCCTTTGAAACCGGCTTCCGGTGGCCTTTCAAGTCTGGGTTATGGAAAAGCGGCAAGAGGAGAATAAGAGTTTGCCAATGGTGTGGATTATCTGAACACCGCGTCTTATTCCCTGTCGTGGCAAGAGCCACGCCGCTTCCGATGCGCCTTTTCGGGTGGCGCGGGCGTCGAAACGCCGGGAAGGTCGGCCGTAAGGGTCCGTCGGGTTCGAGAGCGACAGTTGGCATAATCTCTTTACCCCATGGAGCTTCCGTTGACATGCGCGAATTCACATGGAAGGGCGAGGCGGTATGCAGTGATATTGAGTAAGTCCGTTGGTTCGGAGACGAGAATCTTTTCCGGACGCATATCCAGTCCTGCCTGTGCGGACGCCTTGGCGAGCAGCCTGCGGAAGCGAGAGATGAACACCTTGATGGACCGTCGGGCCAATCGAATGGCTCGTCTCTGCTTGCTCGCCGTATTTGTGCCGAGATGCGTATAGAAAGGATGAGAGGCGGCAATCTGTTCAATTTGCGCGGCGCTCAAGAGCATTGACCGTTTACGCGCGAGAATATCGACAACGACGAGTCCTGTAGGGGAGAGCGCGAGTGCGATCAAGCATCCGCCTACTCCAAGGAAAACCTGGTCGATTGTTTCTCCGCTGTGACAGGCGGTGCCCGGCTGATGGTGACCGTGCACAATCACCAATCGAGCTTGCGCGGACCGCGTCTGTTTTCGTTTCGCAACAAGATAATCGACCGCAAGGGCGACATGTGCGAAGCTTAAGCTAATGCTCATGCTGCACCTCGATTCCCAATGCATCCCCGAACAAACGGTCCGCCGGACCTTGCGGTGTCCATCGGAGAATGCATAGTACGGCTGGATGATCGACGCGGGATTTGAGGGTAGCGCAGGCGGAACTGAGTTGCTCCTTCCAATCGTGGGGAGACGGCGGAACCACGATCAGCACATCCGTTGCTTCGGCGATACACTTTGCTATCGCAAGCCTTGTATCGGTGCAGGTCTCGATGGATCGGTCCATGCGGCGGAGCGCACGGGCGAGTGCATCAGCATGAGCGGCATCACTGTCGAGAATGAGAATTCGATCCATCGCGAGGCCCTCGCAGAGCAACGATTCTCCGCGATTCACCGCGAGGTGATTTCCTGGATTGGATGAGGCGACCGCATTGCACCCCACCGCTCGGGATGCCGAACTATGTCCGAGAGGCCTTTTGACAGGTCTGGTATCTCGTGCATAATACAAGAGATACCGCACGATAGTGCCATTCGGGCTGAGCGATGGTGGCGCGTTGGGTGTTCGCCTGCCTTACAGGTGAATACCTACCGCGGATCATTGCGGTACCCAGGGTGGTGTTTTGACCACCACCCTGGGACTTCATTTCGTACCGTTCTGCACCCGAAGGGTGCAGTTTTTCTGTTTTCATGAGTAGGTTAGTCCACGTGCGACATCGCTCACTGAATCGACGCTGAACTGTCGCTGAATTCTCGCGGAGACTTTGATGGAAGGTTCCGGTGGTGGGTTCGGAGAACAAGGAAAATTCGAAATCGATCTTGATTTCCAGTGCCTCTATTATGAAGGCACTCTTATCGATCTCGACGCCACGGAATTTCGCGTCTTCCGCGTGCTTTATGAAGCGAGCCCTGCGTATCTCTCGATCACAAAAATCCTTGAGCAGGCTTGGGAGAAGGGCGACTCGCCCCGCTTTGTAGAGCCTAGCAGTGTGCACCAATCGGTCGCGAAACTCCGCAGGATTCTTGCCACCCATAGCAGAAGCATTTTCATCGCAAGCAAGCGTCATCGCGGATATCGTTTGGCGTGGTCTGGAAAAGACAGTGACGGAAACCGTTTTATTGTGCAGAAATCGCGCAGAGAGCCTTCGCGCGAGACCCCACCGCCGGGGCCTCTCGCGCATCTCGAACTGTCAGAAACGCATATCGTCGGGTTCGATCTTTCGGGCGCGCGGCTTTGGTCGTATCGATTCCCGTCTCCTTTGCGTCGAAGCATTCTTGACCGGGACGAATGGCGTGTTCAACTGGTCGACTTCCAAGGCGGCGGCAATCCCGGCGCGCTGGTCATTGCAAAATTCAGCGATGCTCGGAAGCCGGATTCGATTATCTTTCTCGAACCTACCGGCAATGTGGCTTGGATTCTCAACGTCAGTCCAGACCTCATCGATCACGATGGGGGAGCACTACCGCGGGCTTGGGCGATCCGACATGTGGTTCCCTACCGCACGTCACAAGGCGTGCTGATCTGGGCGGCACTTGCGAATGACGCCGGGTGGTCCGGATGCGTGCTGAGGATCGATTCCCGAGGCAATGCCACTACTCACTTTGCAAATGGCGGGTTCGTCGAATGGCTCTGCCCGGGGACTATTAATGGCACCGAATGTCTGGTTGCCTGCGGAGAGAATAACGCGTTCGATCTTCCGTTCGCCGCAATCTTCGGCGTCAATGATGCTCCCTGCTCTTCTCCGCCCGGAGGGAGGCCCCGCTACCGGTACCGTAATGGGCCGACTGGATTCCCTAGAAAGTACATTCTCTTTCCGAGAACGGAAGTCATCGATGCGCTCGCAAGGCCTTATGGCCACGCTCATCGGATGGACCAGTCGGAGAACAATCTCATTGTCCAGGTTGAAGCTGCGGATTCAGGAGCGCATTTCCGATATCACTTTACCCCGTCTCTCGAACCTAGATATGTATTCCCCAGCGGAAACTATGAATTTGCGCATCGCGACTTAGAGCGAACCCATCGACTCAATCATCGCTTAGCCGATTGCCCAGAACTAGCACAGCCGTTGCCTTTGAGAATCTGGACGTCTCAAGAGGGATGGCATGATAGCTCGATTCCTTGGAGAGACAACCCGTGGCGTGAAGCGAGTATGTGAAATTCTGACAATTGGAGTTCGCACACGCACTTCGCGATTATCGCCCAGATGAAGCCATGTGGCGGATTCGCATTGTCGATCTTGAGGGAAAGGGGGAGCGCGGCGTTCTCCTTGCCGCAAAATTTCTCTCGTCGAGTATTCCCGAGACGCTTTTCTACTTTTCACCGAAGGGCGAAATTATCTGGCAGCTTGAAGCTGCTCCACCTCTTCTTAATCGGGATGGCGATCCATTCGAGCGGGCATGGGCGTTGAAACATGTTGTGGTCGCCCCCCTAGGAGGGAAGCAGGTCATATGGGCGGCACTTGGCAACGATGCGGGATGGGCCGGGTGCGTGCTGCGCATCCACGGAGATGGAGCGGCGTCTGTCCAGCTCGCAAATGCTGGATTTGTCGAGCGAGTATGCCCTGTCCGCCTGCCTGATGGGGATTTTCTCATTGTGTGCGGCGAAAACAACGACTATGACGATGCCTTTGCTGCTCTGCTCAGCGTCGAAGATCCTCCCTCCTGTTCCGTCCCTGGGCAGAGGCTCGTCTATCGCTTTTCAAACACCCCCGCTGGCACGCCTCGTAAGTACGTTCTGTTTCCTAAGTCAGATGTGATTCTCGCGCGCAAACGGCCGTATGGCCACGCATGCCAGATAGTCGAGCATTTGGATGGAATCATTGTGGAGGTGGAGACCGGGGAGGACGGCGCGCATCTGCGCTATCACTTCTCAAAGGATCTGGAACCGCGCTATGCATTTCCGAGCGGGAATCATGAATTTGTCCACCGGGAACTCGAAAAAGCCGGAGCGATCTCGCACGCTCGGCTCGATTGTCCCGATCTGCAGGGTCCGCTCATGCTACGCATTTGGGAACCGGACTCCGATTGGTATGACAGACCAATTCCGTGGCGTGACAATCCATGGAAGGAGATCCAGCGCACGGAGCCATAGATTGTGTCGTAATTGGCCTTTTCGCGCAGGAATGCGGTGGAATGATTCGCGTTCAGAACCGCGAACTGATGACTTCTGAACCGTTCTTCTGGTCTGTGGTGCCACCACAGAAATCCCGCGGATACCACCTCTGCGTGCAAAATGTGCCATCTTGAGGCGGCGCGCCTGCTTGCTAGACTTAATGCAAACGGTCGAAACAAATACGCCGATCAGCACAAACCATGACGTTCCATCCGAACGGCGCGCCTCTTCGGACACTGCGTAAGAGAAGTGGCCTCAGCCAGCGGGAATTGGGGCAACTTCTTGGATTCGAAACGGGAGTTCCTACTTTCCGGCACGAGTGCTCACGGACGTTTCCTGATTTGCGGACGGCGCTTGCGTACGAAGTTATCTTCCGAGTTCCCATTTCGTCCCAGTTTCCAGCGCTCTATCGATCCGTTGAACCGGTCATTGAAAATCGCATTTTGGAGTTGAAGGTCCGGCTTGAGGCGCTGTCCGGCAAGGGTAGAACTGCGGCGCGAAATGCCCGCAAGCTTGAATTCTTCTGGGAGCGGGAGAACGGTGACTTTGAATAACGCCACCGATGAGACTCCGCATCTATGATCCCGTGGTGCTTGCGCTCGACCTCCGGCACCGGCGTTTCGGATACGCCGTCTTTCAGGGGCATAGAACGCTTCTCGAATGGGGGCAGCGGGTCTATCCGGCGGTCGGAGAGGCAGAGCGCGATCTCGCCCAACGAAGGATCGCAAAATTGCTGGACGGCTTCGTACCCGATTTGATCCTGCTCAAGCAGGAGCGCTGGGACAGGGGACACACGGATCATCATCTGAGTAATCCGCTCGCGGCATTGCAGACGGAAGCGCAACGGCACGGAGTTCCCATCCGCCTGATCCCGGAAAGCAGTGTGAGGAGCGCATTCGCGGTCTTCGGATGCCGCACCAAACACGAGATTGCCGCGACGCTCGCCAGCCTGTTTCCGGAATTGCTGCGCAGCCTTCCTCCGCCCCGGAAAACCTGGCAGGCCGAGCATCCGAGGATGACGGGCTTCGATGCAGTCGCACTCGGAATTGCCTACTGGCATAGAGAAAGCGATCACATCGTCGTGGACCGTGGACGATAACCGCTGAGCCTCTTCCTCGGCCCCTCACGTGGCGTATAGACCAATGACTGGTCCGCCATAAAGATGAGGGGCCGAAAAAGGGGTTTGAGAGGGGAAGATACCCACCACGCCGGGATGGCTCTCTTTCCCGGCAGTTTCCTTCGGAATTTCTCATTGCCGTCGCAATGGATCGCCAGCCTTGCCGGGTTGGCGATCCTGTCCTACGATGAGCGGGATGGGCCTATTCTCCGAGCCTTAAGTCGATTCCGGAGTGCTGGCTAAAGTACTCGAAGATGTGGGCAAAAGTACGGGCAGGAGTTCGAGCTATCTCCGAAGATGGTCCACCATCTGTTTCCGGCTCGCGTTCTGCGAGCATTTGAAACGGAATAAAGTAGGTAAAACCAAGCGTTTTTCGATCTGCCGTACAGTTCGACATCAGTAATCTGAGCAATCTGCGCTTTTTCTCGACGGACGCGTTCCGATACAGCGAATATGCGCTTCCTGCCAGTTCGACAAATTTTTCCAGTTCGTCCGGCACCGACGCCCTGTTCGCCTCAAAATCGGCGCGCCGGTCGGCGAGTGCACGCCGCTCCGCAATCAACCCCGCCTTTCTCTCCTCGAACATCTCCCGGTCAAGCGCACCGTCAATCCATGCGTCGGTCACACGATTCAGGCGCTCGGAAAGCTGCTCGATCTTGATCGAGAGCGCTTCGGCTTCCCGTTCTCGGTCGGCGAACCACGTGGCTTTGAGCGTGCGGATGCGCGTCGCGAAATAGTCCCTTTCGACATGCGTGAATCGCAGGGCGGCAAGGCGGTGTTCGACCTCTGCCGCGATGATGTCCTCCCGGAGACTCGTCGTCGGGCATGTCCTCGTGTGGCAGCGGTAGTAGACGCGGCCCTTTTTCAGATCGCCGATCAGTGAGCGTCCGCAGTGGGCACATTTCACGAACCTCCGAAACACAAAGTCGTGCACTTGGGTCCGCGTGCCCACGCGCCCGTGGAGGACGTCCTGGACCGTTTCGAAGAGGCGCGTGCTGACAATCGCCTCGTGATTGCCTTCGTACATCTGGCCTGATGCGTTGATGCGGATCACGCCTGTGTAGAAAGGGTTCCGCAGGATCTTATGGAGGCCATTCACGGTCACTCTGCCTCCGCCGCGATTTCGCAAGCCGCGCCGATGCAGTTCGTCCACAAGCCTCGGCAAGGACCACTGTGCGGTCGCGTACAAGTCAAAGGCCTGCCGTACGAGCGGCCCCTTTATCGGATCAACCGTTTTGGGCTTTGCCGCGCCATTGTCGCAGTATCCGACGGGCGCGCGCATGGGATAGTATCCCTGCTTCAGGCGTCCATAGATGCCCTTCTTGGCCTCTTCCCGAAGGTTGCGGATGTAGTCTGAGGCAACCACTGCCTGGATGTCGGCGGACAGTCGGCCGCCACGGGAGTTGAGGTCCAATGATTCGTTGGCGAAATGCACCTCGATGCCATGATCGATCAGTTCCCCGAGGTCGGCCCAGTCCCGAAGATTTCTCGCCGAGCGGTCGATCTTGTGGATGATGACTCCCCGGATTTTGCCCGTTCGCAATTCCTTGAGCATTCGGGCCCAGACAGGCCGTCCTCGTTTCGCTGCGGTCTCTCGTTCTTCGAACCACTCCGAGATCGTGAGGCCTGCCTTGGAGGCATATCGCTCAATGGCCGCCTTCTGCTCCGGAAGCGACACGCCACGCTCGCCCTGCCGCGCGGTCGATACCCTGATATAGCCAAGATATGTATTCAGATATTTCTTGAGTTATGGTTTCTGTTCGACCTTTCCCGCCCTTGTATCGTTGCCTGGATTCCAAGGATGGTCAAGGCTCGTCCAGCGGGCATTCAGCCTCCTGCATGATTTCCCACGCAAGGGCGAGATACTGATCAAGGCTTTCGGCGGTGCGTTGGAGTTCCTCATCGGTGAGGCCGGGGAACAAGGCCCGCAGTGCGTCGGTCGGCATGGAAGGGAGCATACCAGCGGGACATATGCGGACAAGGTAGCATCACTTTCGTCTGTGGATGCTGTCCGATGCATCTTCTGCCGGTATTGAAAGGGAGTTTATCCCCAGTGCAGAAATTCACAGATTTCCTATACTTAAGGCATATCCTCTTCAATGCCGCACCTTTCTCTCGGCAACCTGATCTCTCCCCGGCGAGCCTTCACCCTCATCGAGCTTCTCGTTGTCATCGCCATCATCGCCATCCTTGCGGTCGTCGTCGTCCTCACCTTGAATCCCGCCCAGCTTCTCGCGCAATCAAGGGATGCAAACCGGGTGTCCGACCTTGCCACCCTCAATTCCGCGATCAATCTGTACGCCACCGATCAGGCAGGTTCGTCCAATTTCTCCCTCGGCTCTCCCACGGTGACATACCTCTCCATTCCCGATCCGAATGCCACGACGACCGCCGGCACGGACTGTTCCCTCATGGGCAGCAACTTCCTTGCGGGAGGATACTTCCACTGCGCGGCAACCAGCACGTACCGCAATGTCTCCTCGACCGGATGGCTCCCTATCGATTTCAATGCCATCAGCGCGGGCTCTCCCTTCGGCTCCCTCCCCGTGGACCCCGTGAATTCCACCTCCAGCAACTTCTATTACACCTACTGGTCGAACGGCTCCACGTATCGCCTCACGGCCAACCCGGAATCCCAGAAATACCAGGCGGAGCTTGCGCAGAATCCCCAGATGTTCACTGCGGGCTCGGCTGCGAACCTCGCGGGCACCTGGGTGCCCGTCCCTGGCAACAGCGCCTTCGGGACAGGCAACTTCATGGTGATGAAGTACGATGCTTCGTGCGCGAGCATGACGACGGGAACGGGTCTCACGAGTCCTTTGGATGGTACGGCGGTGAACGGTTACAACAACGGGGGCACGGGCGTGGGCCCCGATAACTGCTCTGTCGCGAACGGCTATGTGCCGACCTCCCAGGCGACGGGGTACCCGATCGTCGACGTGTCGGAAATCCAGGCAAAGACATATTGCGCGGCGATCGGCGCCCACCTCCTCACGAACGACGAATATATGACGATCGACACGAACGCGGTCAACCAGGGATCGAACTGGACAGGAGGATCCGTGGGGTCCGGCGGCGCATATCTTGGCAACGCGAACAACGCGAGCGCCTATGTCGCCGATCCGAACGACGCGAATGGGTGGGCGGGGGAGACGAACAAGACCGTCACGAACACGAATGACGAACGCCGCACCTATACCCTCTCGAACGGATCGGTCGTCTGGGACATGGCGGGCAATCTCTGGCAGGAGGTGCAGCGGAGCCAGATGAATCAGGGGGATAATACCAATACCATCACGCCGCCCACCTGCTCGAATGGCACCGCCGGATGGGAATGGTGCCAGTGGAACTCGACCGCCCCCTATGTGACGGCATACAATGACTCCTCATTCAGCGCGGCGACGGTCGCGCCCCCGAACAACACCTGGACGAGCGCGCAGGGTATGGGTCAGATTTTGACGTGGGGTTCCGGTGTAAATCAGAGCACCAATACGTTCATTCGTGATGGCAATTGGAACGCTGGCGCGGGCAGTGGTCCGTTCGCGTTGTACCTGGCTTGGCACACCAGCGACGAGAGCTACTCTGTGGGGTTCCGTTGTGCACGGTAGCCCTAAAGCCAAACAAACGTCTTGCAGGGCAATTCCACATCGACTGAGACTGAAATTAACCGCTTGGTCACCGCTCGCCGCGAAGTTCAGCGATTGATTCCGTCCAGAAAAACAGGACATCGCGAAAGTCGGCGTGCGCATCTTCTCGCTGGTAGGGGGCGATGGTGGCTTCAAGCCTCCCAACTTTTCCTGACCCGTTAGGTAACTCTTCGAACGCTTCCGCTACGCACCCGTCGGACGCCCTATAGACTACGGATCCTTGGTCGAACGATTTGTTCCAGTGAATACGGTACCGACTATCGCAGGCCTCAGATAGGTGCAGCGATTGCCTGCGGTATTTGGGGACCACTTCCGTGGAACGAGTCCTCAGGTCTGAAAAAAGTGTCTGCTGGTCGCACTCTCTTGCCAAGAGCCGGGTCTCCGGCAAGGTAAGACGATATTTCAGGAGTCCCGCAACCGCTCTGCTCGGATGCGCAGTCGCCAATCGGTACGTAGTCGCTTCATAGGAGCTACCAAAGAAGGCCGACAGCCGTTCAACACCGTTAAGGCTGTAGTCGCCCGCTGCGACTCGCTGGAAGTCCTCGATGGGCATAAGGAGTTCCGCCCCGCCCAAATCGCAAAGCCGCTCAAGCTCGTTGGCTTCCTTAGAATCCGACTCATGGATGTTGCGGAACCTTGCCCCCGTGCTGGTGCTTGGGAAGAATGTATGAGAAATCTCGTGGCCGATTGAAAATGCGACTCGCTGCGGCGGGCGATCTGGATTGTAGAGGATTTGCCGTCCTTTTGGCGTTTGAATCAGAACTGCATCTCGCTCCTCACCACGCCGATGTTCGATGTCCATCGCCGTCACCCTGATTCCCAGGAGTGAGGCGATTATGATCATGCGCTGGAGCGGGTTGCTGAACCCTGGATCGTACTTGCGGTAATCAGCATTCACCTTGCGCGCTTGGTGAAGGACCGCGGAGCGCGGGCCCACTAATCCGCCAGCTGCCGCAGAAAGGGCAATGACGTCGGGGTCCGAATATTTGCGCCCAGCGATCCGTACTGTTCCCATTCACTCTTGCGGGGGCCGCTGGGCGACTACCTTTATGGCATCCCACAGAAACCGCCACGCCTCCTTATCTTTTGGTCGATGCCCCCGAAAATTCAGATGAGAGAGCATCTCTGTCTCCTGGTCAGAAAGATTCAGTTCCTGCTGTAGTTCCGCCAAACCAGGAGGTAGCTCCTCGGCCTGCGGAGCTGAACGCTGTCTGGCAGGACGGCTCGCCGCATCGTCCAAAAGCTCGTCCAAAGTGACATCGAACGCGACAGTTATCGAAAACATGTATTGTATGTTGGGTTTGCCTGCCTCGCCGTTCTCCAGGTCCGAGATGTACGCCTTCGGAACTCCTGAATTTTCCGCCAAATTGGCCTGCGACCACCCCTTCCCCTGGCGAAGAAACCGCACACGCGCACCGAGCTTCTTAAGGTCGATTCTCGCGATATCCACTATTTTCCAATCCGTTGCAAATTTGTGTTGACACTCCACCGCACCCGCAGGATAATTCCAACAGGTCGTAATAAACCGATGGTAGCTCGGTTTAATGAGGCCTGCAAGAGAAATTCAGCTAAGGAGGATCTCACGGCGAGCGGATGCGATACCGGCTTGGATGGCCGCTGCCGGGATGCAGACGGCTCAATCCGACGGAAGCGCGGGGGATACGCTCGTGAGGACCCTTCGCGAGGATTACGGCCCCCATTTTGCACCCGGAGTTCGCGGGGACATGCGACTTGACACCTTGCTCGATAGAGCTCGTGTGCCTTCGCTCAGCGAATACCTCCGGAACTTGAAGTAATTTTTCGATTTCCCGGCCATGATCCGGAGAAAGGAGGTACGCTACATGGCTAATCTCGGTCAGCAGTTCCGCCCAGGTGAGCAGGTTCCCGTATCGGGAATCTACGCCTGCACCGGATGTCGCACAAGCGCAAGTTTCAGCACGGACGTGAAAGGCCACATCTTTCCGCCGAGCCATTGCCACGGTTCGCAATGGCAGCTGGTACAAGCCACGCCCCATTCGCGGTGATCCTGTCGGGGCAGGCGGAACATCGCTTGCCCGCGGCAATCGACCATTGGACATTTTGTGAACCGCCTGGAGGACGATCGATGAGACGAGAGCAACTGATTATTGTTGGTGCTTTGCTGATATTTCTTGCGTGGTGGCTATACCAACAAAGGAGATGTAATCGCGGGTGCCAGATGTTCGCCAATTCTCTCTTGCGGTTCGGACTGAGTGATCTCAGTGCCGGATTATTCTGAAGCTGAATCACAACGCTGACAATTGCAAACCGAGCACAAACCAACAAGGAATTCCATGACAAATCAAACAGATCACAACGAGCACGAGCATTCGATTCACTACATCGTTGACGACGAACCTGAATCGACACTGAAGACAGTTCTCACACCCATCGAGATAATGAGTGACGCGGGGATTGACCCCAAGACCAATTATCTGGAGCAACTGATCCACGGAGACAAGCCGGTCTCGTACAAAGACAACCCCGAAGAAAAGATCGAGATGAAGAACGGAATGCGCTTCATCACGAAGCCAATTGGACCGATGCCGGTCTCCTAGAGCAGAGGAAATCATGTTTGGTAAAGATGCCTTCATTCAGGGCCTGAAGGAGCTTGGGTACACGGCCGAGGACCTCGGTGCGAACCGCGTAGCATTTGAATACACGATCAAGGACGGGCGCTTTAAGGATCGAATAATCAAAGTTGGGATCGAAGTTCCCGCGGATTTTAATGTGACCTGTCCAACCGGACCTCATATTTCTCCGAGCCTCATTCCCTTGAATCCGAGTGGTGCGGGGAATGACCGCGCCGCGGGTAGTGGATTTGGGCAGGAATGGCAGTATCTGAGCAGGCCATTCAGGGACCAGCAGGAGGGATGGAATCGGACGAAAAGGGACGTCAAAGCGTACCTTCGCCACGTGCGGCACATCCTCGACACGCTATGACCTACAGCGCCGCATTAACCTCAGACGTAGATCGGGCTCTCAGGGCACATCTTCTTCGACCCGACGGTCAGGAAGATCTCTGCTATGCGCTCTGGTTCCCCGGACAAGGCGCGAACCGACTCACAGCACTTATCTCCGAGCCGATTCTTCCGGGCGAAGGCGAGCGTCATATTCACGGTAATGCAAGCACCACAGGGGACTATCTCGGGCGAGCAATCGAATTAGCGAGCGCAAAAGGTGCGGGCATCGCATTCCTCCACAGCCATCCTCACTCCGGATGGCAAGGCATGAGCCCAGACGACATTGCAACTGAGAAGCGGCAGGCAATCGCCGCAAAGGCGGCAACGGGGCTGCCCCTCCTCGGCCTCACCCTCGCAATGGATGGCGCATGGAGCGCACGATTCTGGATCAAGACGGCACCAAAGATCTATGAGAGGTATTGGTGCGAATCCGTGCGCGTAATCGGCGCTGGCGGGCTGGAAGTTACCTTTGCTGACGAACTTCTTCCGCCACCACAATTTCGTGAAGAGCTAATAAGAACGGTATCCGCATGGGGGACGACTGCTCAAGAGAAATTGGCGCGCTTGACCTTCGGCGTGGTGGGTGTCGGTAGTGTAGGATCGGTCGTCGCCGAATGTCTCGCACGTATCGGCATCCAACGGATCAAGTTGATTGACTATGACGGCATCGAGCGCCACAACCTCGACCGTCTTCTGCACGCTCATTCGCATGATGCGGCGGCAGGAAGGCGCAAGGTCGATGTGATAGGAAAAGCGATCCAGCAAAGTTCCACCGCTGCCAATCCAATCATCGAGTCACATCCATTTGCGGTGACAGAGATCGACGGGTTCAACGAGGCCCTCGATTGTGACATCCTCTTTAGCTGTGTGGATCGGCCGTGGGCTCGACACGTTCTCAATTACATCGCTTACGCATATCTCATTCCCGTAATCGACGGTGGAATTTTGATCCGCATGCGCAATGACCGCTTGCGCCATGCAAGCTGGAAGAGTCATGCGATCTACCCTGCGACACGCTGTCTGCAATGTCTTGGCCAATACGACCCTGACCTCGTCAATGTTGAGCGTCGGGGCGATCTCGATGATCCGACGTACATTGAGAATCTTCCCGGCGATCACGCATTGCGAAGGAACGAAAACGTGTTCCCATTCAGCGCCAATCTCGCATCATCGCTCGTCATGCATGCATTGCACGTGGCCTTAAACCCTGTTGGGATTTCGAATGTCGGTGAACAGATATATCACTTCGTTGATGGGAGCATCGATCGGACTCAATATGCGACCTGCTATGACGGCTGCTATTTCCCGACTGTCATTGCGAGAGGAGACGCTGAGGGTCTCCCGATCACTGGACTCGATCTGGGTGCGGCAAAAGTCAGACAGAGAATGCAGCGACAAACCCCCACTTTCTCGGCCAAGATTGCCTCTGCGTGGAGCAAGTTCGCCGGTCTAATCGGGAAGCTAAATGCGCGATTCTGACAAAACTCAGCAACACTGAACTGTCTGTTCTCAGGCGGAATTTGCGATGCAGGGAGAAATTGCGCGCAACACCGGGGCCCCTTCTCCGAGATAAGCTGGTGCCACCTTGTTGCAGTTCGGAGGCGGCGTACTGTTATCGTGGGCCGCTTAACGGGTAATCGCCAGTCGAAGGGCGAAGATGGCGGTACCGCAGGTTCCATTCTCCTTCCTGCGGCTCCACGTACCCGGGCTCAATAGTGACGAGCGGCCCGCTCGTCCATCGCCGGAATGCCAATACCGCATCGGCGCGCAAACAACGCCACCTTGAGGCAATCTGCTGACGGAATAGGATGAGTGGACGCTTCGGGAATCATAAAGGTCGGCCCGAAGCGCAAATAACAATTCCCTCGGATTACCCATCCCATGCGAGGTCCTCTCGCCTACATCGGCGGCAAGCGAGCCGTCGCGAAAGAAATCATCGCGCTCCTGCCGAGCCACGTGACCTACGTGGAACCTTTTGCGGGAGGCGCGCAGATTTTCTTCGCAAAGCCCCCGTCGAAGGTCGAAGTTCTGAACGATCTCGACGGCGAACTCGTGAACTTCTACCGCGTGATTCAGCGCCACTACGAGGAACTCGTCCGGTACATGCGGTTTACTATCGTGAGCCGCAGGCATTACGACCTCCTGAAGGCCACGCAACCGGAGACGCTCACGGACATCCAGCGCGCCGCGCGCTTCCTGTATCTCCAGAAAACGAGCTACGCCGGGCGCGTGACGAAGCAGAACTTCCGCACCGGCATCGTGAACCCTCCGGGGCTCAACCCGGAGCGCATCCCGGAACTCATCGAAGAAACGAACCACCGGTTGGCGCGCGTGCTCATCGAGTGTCTCCCGTACGAAAAAATCCTCGCGAAGTATGACAGCGCATCTACCTGTTTCTACATCGATCCGCCGTACTACGAGATCAAGCATTACAAGTTCAACCTCGATCCCGATGACTTTCGGGTGATGGCGGAGCGTCTTGGCGCGGTGAAGGGCTCGTTCGTGCTATCGCTGAACGACGTTCCAGAAGTGCGTACGATCTTTGGCGCGTTCCGGATTCGGGGGATCGAGATGCCGTACACGGCGCAAAAGATCGCAGGCAAGCGGTATAAGGAAGTTCTCATCACGAACTTCTGACCGTCGCGATGGGATTCCGGTCAAGCGGAAGAAATGAGGTGCAACTTATTGAATCCTCAGGTTCCGCGAGTCCCGCTGTTACCGATTTTGTCAGCCCCCTCCCCATACTGCCCTCATGTTGCGATTCGTCGAAGAACTCATCATCGCGTGGTGGGACCGGATTCAAGGCCACCGGCGGGAGCGCGGCGCACCCTCGAAGGGCGCGGTGCTCCTTGGCCGTCGCGTGGTGGAAGACCGGCCCACCGATCAGCGGGTGACCATCAGCCAGACCCGCCTCACGACCCACCTGGGCATTGTCGGAAAGACCGGGAGCGGCAAGAGCTCCTTCCTGAAGGGGCTCTGCACGCAACTCATCACGCGGGGCCTTGGATTCTTCTTTCTGGACCTCCACGGCGATGCGACCCCGTTTCTTCTGCGGGCCATCGCCGCCGAAGAACGCACGCGGCACCGGGACCTCGCCGACCGGCTCACCCTGATCGACCTTTCGGACCGCGACACGTCGGTGGGTCTGAACCCCTTGGAATGCCGGGAACCGGATTTCGTGCACATTGCGGAATTCGCCGAGGTGCTGCGGCAGCGGTGGGGGCTTGACCACTTCGGCGCGCGTACCGACGAACTGCTCCGGAACGCTCTGTTCGTCCTCGCGGCGAACGGTCTCACGATCCTTGAGATCGCGCCGCTCCTCACGGACGGCGCATTCCGCGCGACGCTACTCCTCGGGGTGCGAAACGAGGAAGTCCGCGCGTACTTCGAATCGCGGTACGGCGCAGCAAGCCCGCAATTGCAGGCGGTGATGCGCGAACCGATCCTCAATAAGGTTTCGGTCTTCACGAGCGATGAGCGGTTTCGGCATATCGTCGGACAATCGCAGTCCACGTTTTCATTCCGGGAAGCGATGGACGGCAATGCCTGGGTCATTGCGCGGCTGGAGAAGGGGAAGCATGGCGCACAAGCGCTCACCCTTGCGAGCCTCCTCTTCACTGTCGCCAAGAACGCGCTCTTCGCCCGCGAGCGCACCATGCCCTGGGTGATGGTGCTCGATGAGTTCCAGAACCTCGTGTCGCAATCGACCGACGTGGAGACGGTGCTTTCGGAGGCCCGCAAGTTCGGTGTGGGCATTGTGGCGGCGAACCAGTATCTCGATCAGTATCCGCCCTCGATGCGTGCGGCGCTCCTCTCCATCGGCACCCACGCCTTCTTTCAGCTCTCAAGTGCCGACGCCGGGAATGTCGCCCAGATGCTCGACGGTGGGAAGTCGCTTGCGGAAAAGCTCAAGAACCTTCCGCAGCGCCATTTCGTGGTGAAGACCGGCAGCGAATCGTGGCGGGAGGCGGTGGTGCCCACCGTGGTGGACCCGGGCGGCAGCTACGCCGACCTTCTCCGCCGCTCTCGCGCCGTCCACGCGCGCCCGCGCGTCGAAATCGAGCGCGAGATTGCGGCACGGCAGCAAGGATTCTCCAAGAAATCACACGAGGCACTCCATGACTGGAACTAACCACACGCCTGTGCGCCGTCGCGGCCTCAACATCCAACCGCGCGACCTCGAACTCCTCCGGGAAGCGGGGATCATGCGCGTCGCGGATCGGGACCAGTTGAAGGTTGCCGCCGGGTTCCATTCGACGACGCGCATCAACGCGCGCCTCCTTGCCCTCGTCCGCGCCGGTCTTCTGCGCCGCTTCTTCATCGGCGCGGGTTCCGGGCGGAAAGCGCTCTATGCGCTTTCCCGGAAGGGCGGCCAACTCGTGAACCTGCCGCTGCGCGGACCGCGCCGTAGGCAGAATGAGGTACTCGTCGCCGACTTCTTCGTCCTGCACCAGCTTGCGGTGAATGGCGTGTACGCCGACCTGAAGTTCGGCGAGGCACTCCCGCACGGAGTCCAGTTCGTGAATTGGTTGGCGTTCTTCGAGCCGATCTCGCCTGCGGTGAGCCTCATCCCCGATGGGTATATCGAAGTGCGCGCACACGGGGGGACCGTCGCGGCATTCCTCGAAGTGGACCTCGGGCATGAACGGCTCGCGGTCTGGACCGCGAAGGCGAAGCACTACGTGCAGTTGGCCGTCTCGGGCGAATACGCGCGGCGCTTCCACCATCCCCAGTTCCGCGTGCTCGTACTCGTGAACTCCAAGCGCCGCCTGTTGTCGATCCGTGCGGCGGTCGCCGCAGTCACCGAAAAAATCTTCTGGTTTGCCACCTTGGATGATGCGCGAGGCGACAAGTTTGCGGGTTCGTGGCTCCGGCCCGAGGGAGATACCTACCAACCGCTATTCGAGGAACCGTCATGAAATTCTGCTACGCCTGCGGTTCCCTCACGCCCGGAGACCCTCAGTACTGCCAGAAATGCGGTTGCACGTATGACGTGAAGCTCTGTGCGCGTCACCACGCGAACCTTCGCGGCGCGGAAGTCTGCGCGAAGTGCGGGAGCAAGGACCTCTCGAAGCCGCAGCCGCGCATCCCGGCGGGGCTCCAGCTTCTCGCGCTCGTGGCACGGCTCGCCCTCGCACTCCTGCTCTTCTACGCCACCCTCGCACTCCTTGTCGCGTTATTGCGTGCGGAGCAGGTTCGACAGTTCTTTGTGGCAGCAGGGATTCTCCTTGCCGTGCTCTGGGGGCTATGGACCAAACTGCCTGACTGGTTTCAGGAAGCGATCAGGGAATTCGTAGTGAGGAGGCGCGAACGCGATGACGACTGAACACGCGCACGAGGGATATAAGGCAGGTTTCGACCCCGCAGAGAAGTACTTGGAAACGTTGGGGATTTCTGCGGATGGCCTCGGGCAGCGCTACCCGCAGGGGGACCCGCAGTCGGCGGACCCCTTGGGCGAGGCGCTCACGATCCGCGACGTGGCAAAGCTCCTCGGCTGCTCGCCGTGGACGGTGCGCCATTCGTACCTGCCCCGAGGCTTGCCGTTCCTGCGGTCAGGGCCTCTCGGCAAATTGACCTTTTACCGCACGCAGGTCGTGCGCTGGATTCTCGAACACCAACGAAAAGGAGGGAAATAACCCTGTGTCGCTCTACAAACGCAATGCGATCTGGTGGTTCTCGATCTTCCTCGATGGCGAGCGCGTGTGCGAGTCCACCGGAACGTCGAACCGCCGCAAGGCGGAGACGATCGAGCGACAACGCCGGGAAGAACTGAACGACCGACGCCAACGCATCCCGCAAATGAACCTCACGATCACGTTCGGCGCGCTCACCGCCCGCTTCATCGCGGAAGGAATGAATACGCCGTATTCCTTGGACCGGCTCCAGCATCTCCTGCCGTTCTTTGCGGACATTCCCGTGCGGGATATTAACCAGTCCCTCACGCGGAAGTATCGCCAGGAACGGTATGCAGCGCGGGAGTCGCTGAAACCCGCCACCGTAAACCGCGATCTCTCAGTGCTCCGCCGCGTCCTCAATTGGGGAGCGGAAGAGGGGATCATCACCGCGAATCCTCTGGGGAAATTGCGCCTGGAGCGCGAACGGAGAACCAAACGACCCGTGATGAGCGTGCGCGAGGAACAACTCCTTCTCGCGCACGCCCCCGTCCACCTCCAGCGGATCATCCGGTGTGCGCTCGATACCGGAATGCGGAGAGGAGAGATCCTCACGCAGCGCTGGGAAGATGTGGATTTCGACAACCGCATCCTCCACGTAAGTCACTCGAAAACTCCGGAAGGCGAGTCGCGGATCGTGCCGCTCACAGGACGGCTGCATGACATGCTCGCGTCCTTCCGCAAGAGTCGGGGAATCGTCTTCACGTATTCCCCGAGCACCCGCACCACGCCCGCCCCGGAGAATGGCGGCGGCGAACCTGCCGAAGCGTCCTCCGGAAACCCCATCAAGATCGTGAAAACGACGTGGGCGGCAAGCCTCCGCCGTGCGGGGCTCCGCCACTTCCGATTTCACGATCTCCGCCACACGGCGAATACGCGCCTGATGCTCGCCGGAGTCCTTCAGGAAATTCGCCGCGAGATCATCGGGCACTCGTCGCAGCACTCGCGCGATGTGAATGACCGCTACAGCCAGATCGGCCTTGCGGAGCTGAAAGACGCCATCGCGAAGCTCGAAGTCTGGCTTGCGGCGCAGGTCAACCAGCTTGCGCACTCGTCGGCAACATCCGACGCACCTAGCCACCAGCCACAGAACCCAAAGGAACCACTCCATGACGGACACGAAGACACCCCCCAATCCGCCTGATTGGAACTCCGACGCGGCACTCCGCGCACGGATTCTCGACCGGGCGAAAACGATCACGACCGACATCATCGACCGCCTTACGGTGGCCGTGGCCGACCTCACGGACGGCAAGCACTTCGCCGCGCTCGGCGCGCTCGATGGCATTGAGCGCGAACTTACCACCGTGCGCAGCATCCTGCTCCTGCTCTCGTAGCAGGAGCCTGGCACCTTCACCACTCAACCGATACCGCACAAGGAGGCGATATGACCCCGCAAAAACCATCTGCACAAGAATCGGCTTCGAGCCGCAAGAGCTGGGTTCCCAAGACCCCGGCACAAGTGGTCCTGGAGCAAATCACGCGCCAAGAGAACCGGGTGCAAGCACTGCGCGATGAACTCGCGCACGAAGAGCACGAACTCGGCAAGTTGCAGAATGCCCGCAAAGCGCTCGAGGCGCAGTAACCACAAGGGAGTTGTCCATCGGCAACTCCCTTTTTCCAACCAAGGAGGAACTCATGCCGAATGCAACCCGTCGTATGCAACGTGACACAGGAAAGATGCAGCGGATCGATGCCCTCGCCTTCTACCTCGGCGCGCACGGAATAGACCCGACGCCCACGAAGGACGAGATCGAAGCAAAGTTCGTTCAGGACACATTGGAAGAGAAGGAGGAGCCGCTCCGCAAACTGCACGGCCTTGAAGCGCGACTGCAGCAGGTGAAGAAGGAGCGGCCCGAAGCAGAGGACCTCTGGGAGAAGGTGCGCGAATCGCTCGGCGACACCGCGCCGCCGTATTTCCATGCACTCTCAATGGCGCTATTCGGGCTTTTCGCGCTCGTCGTCGATGTGCTCGTGTTGGCCCCGAGCATGGACATGCTCGGGATCGCTGACCCTGCATTCCAGTATGTGGCCGCATGCGGCTTTGCGGCACTCTTCACCGCATGGTTCGAACTGTCGGGCCTCTGGTACATGCGCGCCAACGACGTGATCCACAAGGGTGCGGCGCTCGCCATCGGATCGTCGGCGGCGCTCACGCTCCTCGTGTGGGGACTCTTGCGGGGACAACAACTGCAATTTGCCGCAGGGGTCGAGGGGAGTCCGCTTGGCAGCTTCCTCGGAGCGCATCCATTGCTCGCCTCCGTATTTTTCATCCTTGTTACGCTTGCGACGCCGATGGTGGGCGCATTCGTGCTTCTTTCGGCATGGCGCGATTTCTTCCACGCCCGGACGTGGCGCCATGCGCGTGAAACCTTCACGGGGCTCCGCAAAGAGGAAATGGAGCTGCCCCGCACGATTGCGGCGGAGGAAGAGCAACTGGAACACTTCGAGCGACGCAAAGAGGCCGAAAGCCGCGAATGGAAGGAAATCTTCAACCATTACTATAACCGGGGCCAGAAGAACGGTGCACGCCGAGAACCCTTGTGGTCCGTGCTCTGGAAGAGTGCGCTCGGAGTGATCGTTGGCTCGATGTTCGCCGTGTTCCTGCCTGTGGCCATCTTCCCGGCCGAGTTTCTCCTTCCCGTCATTCCGGGGTTGGGACTCTTCCTGTATTTCAACCACCGTCGGCTCCATCCCACTCCCGAACAGTACCTGGGCCGGGAGAACACAAAGTTTGCCGTGATTCCCGACCTCCCCCTGAGACACGAGATTCCGCCGTCGCCAATTCGCCTGCTCTCGAAAGGAGAAGAAGAATGATCCGGACACGCATGATACTCTCGCTTCTTCTGGCAGTCCTGGCCGGATGTACCCACCGCGTCCCCACGGCAACCGTGGAGCTGATCGACACGAGCCTGAGCATTACCCCGCAGGCCGAGAAGGCCGCGCTCGATGCCGTACGAGGCCAAATTCTCGCCATGGGGAGGGGAGACACGCTCGTGCTCATCCCCATCACCGGCAATGCCGAAAACAACGCAGGGGGGCGCATTCTGCGCCTCCAGGCCCCGATCCGCCGGGAAGCCTACGATGCCGACCTGCGCCGCTTCCGGGATACCGCCCAGAAGCAATTGGCGGCCTGGACGGCCGCGCTTGGCGCGGAGCCTTGCCGGACTGACATCTTGGGCAGCCTGGATGCCGCACGACAGGAGTTAGCCGCCATTCCTAAGGGCACCACCCAGCGACTCATCATCGTGTCCGATTTTCTTGAGGATGATGGCGAATACGACTTCACGTCCGACCGTGCGCTTGGAAAACCCGCCACTGCGCACGATCTCGCCTCCCGGCTTCGTGCCGAGCACGGCTTCACGCTGCACGGCGCGGTGCTATGCCTGGGGCGGCTTGGAAGCGTTCAGTTCGAGTCGTTGGCTCAGGCTCGCAAAGAGGCGATCCGAGCTTTCTGGACCGCGTATTTTGCCGAGAAGGGCCACACGCCAGACATTCAACTGGATGGCGTTGGGATGCTCGCCGGAAGCGCCGCCGTATGCACGGCCACACCCGCCGGAGCAATACGATGAACGATCTACTTCACCTGTGGGATGAAATGGCAGCCTCGTTGGCGGTCATCGTGATCGTGATGACTGCCATCGGGCTGATGCTACGGTTGGTGGAACCGACTCATGCGTTCAAACGTGTGGGGTTGGTCCTCGGATGCCTGATATTACTGCTGATCCTGCCGCCCATCCTCGTGGGCATCTGGCGCTCTCTGTCGATAGGGCAGCAACTCGGAACGATCATCCTTGCGATAGCTCTGGGGGTGATTTCGTCCCGCGCAGTCACGCCCAAGGCGAGAATACGAAAGCGGGAACACTAGAAACGATCAGTGTTTCCCTATCCGCATGAGCCGCTGCTTGTAACAACGGTAGACCCATGATTGCGATCTCTCTACGCTGCGAAGTGACTGCCGCAGCAATTTGTTTACATAAGTGGCTGATTTTCCTATACTTTTCTTGAACCACGTACAAATCCATGACCCCGGCGACCCCCTCAAATTCCGAGTGGCTGACGCGCAAACTTCTGATTGACGGCAAGCTCAAGGCTGCAGGCTGGCGCGTCGTTCCTTTTGTGCCCGAAAAATCGTTGGATTCCTATGCTAAATGTGCGATTGAGGAATTTCCGACGGCCAGCGGCCCCGCCGACTACGCGCTGTGTTTGGGCGGTCAGATAGTCGGGATTGTCGAAGCGAAGAAACTGACCCTCGGCCCCCAGAACGTACTCTCCCAGGCGGAACGGTACTCGAAGGGGTTCCCGCAACCGGCGTTGCAGGCAGGCGACTTCGGCGTACCGCTACTCTACTCGACGAATGGCGAAGTCATTTGGTATCACGACGTGCGCGATCCTTTCAATCGTTCGCGCCAGATTGCTGATTTCCATACCCCCGAGGCCGTCGCCGAAATCATCGGCTTCGACTTCAATGCCGCGCTCGCGCGATTGAAGGCGCTTCCGAACAAACAGGCGAAGCTGCGTCCTTATCAAATCGAGGCTAACAACGCGATAGAAGATGCCATCGCCGCGCGGAAGCGCACCATGCTCGTCGACATGGCGACCGGTACCGGCAAGACCTTCACCATGGTGAATGAAGTCTATCGCCTCATGAAATCCGGCGCGGCCCGTCGCGTGCTTTTCCTTGTGGACCGCCGGGCGCTCGCGGCACAGGCGGTCAGGGCATTTGGCTCCTTCGATGCGGATCAGGGTCTCAAGTTCGACAAGGTGTACGAGGTCTACAGCCAGCGCTTCCAAAAGGAAGACTTCGGGGAGGAAGAAAAATTCGATCCCAAGGTGCTCCCGAAGTCGTATCTCGAAGCTCCCAAGCTGGGCAGCGCTTTCGTGTACGTTTCGACCATTCAGCGCATGACCATCAACCTCTTCGGGCGCGAAGCCGCAATGCGCGATGAAGACGCAATCGATGAGGATGCGGAGAAACTCAATATCCCCATCCATGCATTTGACCTCATCGTCGCCGACGAGTGCCACCGTGGATACACTTCATCCGAGGCTGCCATCTGGCGCAAGACACTCGACCATTTCGACGCCATCAAGATTGGCCTCACGGCAACCCCCGCCGCGCACACCACGGCCTTTTTCCGCGATACCGTGTATCGCTATGAATACGAGCGCGCGCTGCGCGAAGGCTACCTCGTCGATTACGACGTGGTGAAGGTTCGCTCTAACGTTCGCATGAATGGCGTTTTCCTCAACGAAGGCGAAGAGGTTAGCCTCGTCAATCCGGAGACCGGATCAACCAAGATGGACAACCTTGAGGACGAGCGCACCTTCGATGCCGCCACCATCGAAAGGGAAATCACTGCGCCGGATTCGAATCGGAAAATCCTCGAAGAGATCAAAGCGTATGCCACGGAACACGAGCAACAGTGCGGACGCTTCCCAAAGACGCTGATCTTCGCGGCAAATGATCTCCCGCATACGTCTCATGCGGATCAACTTGTCGATCTAGCCCGCGATATCTTCGGCAGGGGAGACTCCTTCGTCCAGAAGATCACCGGCAGTCCCACGGTAGACCGCCCGCTCCAGCGCATCCGCGAATTCCGCAACCGTCCCAATCCGGGCATCGTGGTTTCCGTAGATATGCTGACCACCGGCGTGGACATTCCTGACCTCGAATTCATCGTCTTCCTGCGCCCCGTGAAGTCCCGCATCCTCTTCGAGCAGATGCTCGGGCGCGGCACGCGCAAGGGCGAGAAGTATCCCGACAAATCGCACTTCGTCGTTTTCGATTGCTTCGATGGCACGCTCCTCGAATACTTCCGCCAATCGACGGCCATGACCGCCGACCCGCCCACGGGCGTCACGCGATCCATAGCGGAAATCGTCGAAGACATCTGGGCCAATCGCGACCGGGAATACAACGTCCGTTGTCTCACCAAGCGCTTCCAGCGCATTGACAAGGAGATGCACGGCGACGCCCGCGCCGACTTTGCCGCCTTCGTGCCCGAAGGCGATCTCGCCGCGTTCGCCAGGAATCTCACAGCGGCCCTCCAGCAGAACTTCACACCCGCGATGGGTCTGCTGCGGAATCCTGACTTCCAGCGTCTGCTCCAGGACTACAAACGCAAACCCCGCGTCTTCTTCGTCGCACACACGGCACAGGATGAGGTCTCATCCGAATGGCTTGTGCGTGGGCTCGACGGCAAGGAATATAAGCCCGACGACTACCTCGCCGCCTTTGCCGCCTACGTTGCCGCCCATCAATCGGACATCGACGCCATCGCAATTCTGCTCAAGCATCCGCAGAAATGGAACCCCGAGGCGCTCAAGTCCTTGCGCGATACACTGGCCGCCACCCCGCAGCGGTTCACCGTGCCCAATCTGCAAAAGGCATTCGAACTGCGCCGCCACAAGGCGCTTGCCGACATCATCTCCATGGTGAAGAACTCCGCCGACGCGCAAAACCCGCTTCTCAACGCTGCGGAACGCGTGGACCGGGCCATGAGTACAATCAAAGACGGCAACACCTTCACTGCCGATCAACTCCTCTGGCTTGACCGCATCCGGACACACCTCCAGGAGAATCTCTCCATCGATCAGGACGACTTTGAAAGCCAGCCCGTCCTCAGCGACTTCGGCGGATGGGGCAAAGCGGTGCGTGTCTTCCAAGGTCGTCTCCCGCAGCTGATTCAGGAACTTAATAAGGCCATCGCAGCATGAGTGACATCGTTCAAAAACTCTGGGGCTTCTGCCACACTCTGCGTCATGACGGCGTGGATTACGGCGACTACATCGAGCAGTTGACCTATCTGCTCTTCTTGAAGATGGCCGATGAACGCGCCGTCGAGATTCCCAAGGGCTGCGACTGGACCAGTCTGAAGACGCTCTCCGGAACCGACCTCACCGACCATTACAACGACGTACTGCGCAAGCTGCGTGCTGCCGAGGGGCTTCTCGGCGACATCTTCACCCAGGCCACCTCGCGTTTCAACAATCCCGTCAATCTCCGCCGCCTCATCGACATGATTGATGAAGAGGAGTGGTCCTCGCTCGACGTGGATGTGAAGGGCGCGGCCTTCGAGGGCCTGCTCGAAAAAGCTGCGAGCGAAGGCAAAAAGGGCGCGGGCCAATACTTCACGCCTCGCGTGCTCATCCAGACCATCTGCCGCGTCATGAAGCCCGACCCGCGCGGGCGCAAGGACTTCACGATTGCCGACCCGGCGTGCGGCACCGGCGGATTCCTCGTGAGCGCCTACGAATGGCTCGTCGCCGAGAGCAAGGGCGTCTTTGACCGTACCGACGCCAAGCGCATCCGCACGCAGACCTATTACGGACAGGACCTTGTGCCGCGTCCCCGCCGTCTCGCGCTTATGAATCTTTACCTGCACGGTGTGCAGCCGCACATTTATCTCGGCGATACGCTCTATGAGCCGGATCGCGGCGAGCGCTACGATGTCGTGCTCACCAATCCACCCTTTGGTACAAAGGGGGCCAATCAAGCTCCCGAGCGCGAAGACTTCACGATTGAGACCAGCAACAAGCAACTCAACTTTGTCCAGCACGTCGTGAACACACTCAAGCCCGGCGGTCGCGCTGCCATGGTACTTCCCGACAACTGCCTTTTTGAGGACAAGGCGGGCGAAGTCTTCGAAATTCTCATGCAGGACTGCAACCTGCACACCGTCCTGCGCCTGCCGCGCGGCACCTTCACGCCTTACAGCCAGGGCGTCAAGGCAAACGTCATCTTCTTTCAGAAAGGTATGCCGACGGAGAAGGTCTGGATCTTCGACGCCCGCTCCAACGTGCCCGGCATCACCAAGAAAGACCGCCCCCTCACCCGCGATCACTTCACCGAATTCGAAAAGGCCTACGGCAAGGACCCGAATGGTCAGAGCAAGCGCACCGATGGCGGCGAGACCGGACGCTTCCGCAGCTTCCCGCTCGCAGCCATCAAGGAGCGCGGCTACAAACTCGACATCACCTGGCTGAAGGATGAATCCCTCGAAGATTCGGACGACCTGCCGGAGCCGCAGGAGCTTGCCGCCGAGGCGATTACTGAACTCGAAGCCATCGTGGACAGCCTGCGAGAGATTGTCGTCCTCGTGGAAAAAGAGGAAGGCGTGGAAGTATGACTGACGAACTTCCCGAGGGTTGGGCTTCCGCTCTGCTAAGAGAGCTGACAAAGGTGGAATGGGGCGATACAAGCATCACAAAGAAGTCGTACGTCCCAAAGGGATTTGTTGCTTTTAGTGCATCTGGACCAGATGGACTCCTCCCGTCATTCGAATGGCAAGGGCCGGCGGTGGTTCTATCGGCTATTGGCGCGAGATGCGGAAAGTGCTTTATTGCAGATGGGAAGTGGACCGCAATTAAAAACACCATCGTAATTCAGGGGAATCCCGATTACGTCGACCATCGCTTTCTTTTTCATTACCTGAATGACGAGCGCAAATGGAATATTTCTGGAAGTGGTCAGCCGTTTATAACAATGGGCTCAGCAAGTGAACTTGTTGTTCCAGTGGCACCCATTGCCGAACAATCGAGAATCGTAAAAAGGCTGGAGAAGCTGCTTGCGGAAGTTGAGCAGTGCAAGGAGCGCATGGCGAAGATTCCGCTGCTGCTCAAGCGCTTCCGCCAATCCGTTCTCGCCGCCGCCTGCTCCGGCCGCCTCACCGCCGATTGGCGAGAAGAACAAAATGACACTATCGCATCGACTTCCGAAAATGGGAACGAGAAAATTGTAGAAGTTCCCGAAGGGTGGAATTGGCACCCTCTTGTGGAGCTTTGCGATCCGGATCGGGCAATTTGTTACGGCGTAATCAAACTCGGACCGGAAGTGGACGGCGGTGTTCCATGTCTGCGAACAAGTGACGTAAAACCTTTGCGAATTGATTCATCGAATGTGAAAAGCATCGCGGATGCCATTTCGGATGAGTATCGCAGAACCGTATTACGCGGCGGCGAGGTGCTCGTTAATGTACGCGGCACTCTGGGCGGTGTCTCGGTGGTTCCAGAATCCATGCGCGATTGGAATATTTCGAGAGAAGTGGCGATGGTCCCCATTCAAAAGGCAAGCGCTGAGTATATTGCATTCTGGATAGCCTCGCTTCCGACTCAGAATTGGCTGACTTCCGTTGTGAAGGGAGTGGCGTACTCTGGGATCAACATAGAAGACTTGCGGGAACTTCCTGTAGCGTTGCCACCATCTGAGGAACAACAAGAAATCATTCAGAGGGTTAAGAAACTCCTCGCACTCGCGGACCGCATTGAATCTCGTTATGAAGTGGCCAAAAAGCAGGTGGAAAGCTTAACCCAATCGATCCTCGCTAAAGCCTTTCGTGGCGAGTTGGTCCCCACCGAGACCGAACTCGCCGCCCGCGAAGGCCGCGACTACGAGACCGCTGCGCAGCTTTTGGATCGTATCCGTGCTTTGGCCGCTGAATCAATATCCGAGAAGGGGAATGGCCAGCGTCGTACAAACCGTCGTATCCGATGAGGGCAGCTACATGAAAGACCTTGCCAAATTTGAAGCTGAATACGATAGTTCGCATGAGGATAAAGCCCACCAAACGCGCGGCATCTTCCTCAAGAAATTTCCGTTCGATTCCCTGCGCGAAATGACGCTAGAGGATTATGTGGTGGGTCATGGAACGCCGAGCTTTTGCAATCTCGTGGAATCTGGCACCCGCGCGTGGGCGAATATTCAGGGCGCCACGTCATTCAAATTCGGAATTTATTACGGCAAAGAGAAGCACGATCCGACATTTCGTTACCGCTTCGTACACAAGTTCGGCACAACTCGAGAAGAGGCATTTGCGAACGTCAAAAAAGCCGTAATTGACCTGGCTGAGGCAGGGAATGCCAACAAGCCGGACTTTGCCGCAATTGACGCGAACCCGCTTTCGCAGATGTTCAAGGCGAAAATTCTCAGCCTCTACTTTCCGAAACGCTTTCTCGCTGTTTGTAGCGCAGAACATCTTTGGATGCTGGGAGACATTTTGGGTTTTGCGTCCAATCTGCCCGCAAGCGAATATCAAAGCCTCCTCCTGAAGGCGAAACAGGGTGATCCCGTAACGCGGCATTGGAGCGAGCCGAAGTTCATGGCGTACCTGTACAAGGTATACGTGCGCCAGCAGAGGCCCATCGCACCGCCAATCGAAAAGCCGAAGGCAAAGCGGCATCGGAAGATGGATTTTGAAGAATTGCAGAAGGAGCGAGCGGAGATTGGAAGGATTGCTGAGGAATTCGCTCTTGAATGGGAGAAGGAGAGGCTCCGGGGTTTGGATCTCAAGCACTTAGTCTCCAGAATCGAGGACCGGCGCAAGTACCCGAGCTTTGGTCACGACTTCCGCTCCTTTACGAGCGATTCTGAGGAGCGGTTCATCGAGGTCAAAAGTGTTGCGAGGGTCGAAGATGGCCATCGGTTCTTTCTTTCTGAGAACGAACTCGACACATCGCGATCAAAGGAGCACCAGACGGGCTACTATTTCTACCTTGTCTACTTCGATGGAAAGCGGAATCCCATTGAATTGGAGGCGATGCTGGCTGAACGGCTGTATGCGAATGCAGATATGCTCCCGTCCGCCTACGAGGTGCGATTCGACCGCCGGAAATTCGGTAGCAATTAATAGCTGCACAGACAGGCTTCCACTTCTTACTGACCGTGGTACACCTCACCTTTTTCACCGTCTCGCATTCTCGGCGTCTCGCGTCAGACCCCTAGCAGATCAACGCAGCGCAATGGTTCGTCCGCAGTGACATTCTTGATTGCGGTAAATGCGCGCCCTGCAAGCTGGAGGGGCTTCATATTCCCGGCGAACCTCCCGTGCGCAATTCGGTCGAGACCAGCTCCCACCAGTGGCGACGCTGCGCGCAGCGTGGACCGGAGCGCAACGGCCTGAGTCTTTCCGGCATGGAGGATGAGATTCCGTTGCCGGTAGAGCCGCGCAATCGTGTCGTGGATGTGATCCCGAATGCCGAAGAGCGTCTCGCGGGGAGCTCCGAGCAGTTCTCGCATCCGTTCAACAGCGGCGCGATCCGACCAGTTCGGCAGGTCTGGAAACGAACCGTCGAGAATCGACTCGGCGACAACCGCGGCTTTTTCTTTGTTGGACCCTAATGCCGCCAGACGGATTGCAAGATCGCCGCCAAGTTCCACCACGGCGTATGCGAGATCGGTCAGTTCCGCGCGCGGGAATGAACAAGCAACGATGGTTGCCAGCCGTTCTGCGGGGTCGGCCCGTTTAGCGAGAGGCTCGCTCAACAGTGACTCAATCGCAGCCCAGCCTCCTGCAATCGCAGCCGTAGCCGTTCCGCTTTGGAGCGGTGCCAGAAGTTCGATTGCCGGATCGATGTACGGATCAGGTTCGGATTCGAGCCAAATGCGGTTCTCGCGGTGCATCGCGCCAATCTTGATTCCACGCAGCCGCCGCTCGATGGAAAATGATTTTTGCTTGCCCTTCACCCATGCAACGGGGAGAGGCTGCACGCTCTTGCGCAGACTGAGGAGTACTCGTGCTGCGAACATTTCAACCCGGTCGGCGGCAAATTGGACGGCAGATTCAGGGTCACGCGCAGGTATAGTCAGGAGAAGTCCTCCGTGCTGGCGCATTCCTTCGAGATCGGTAGCGATATTTTCCTTGAGCCATTTGCTTACCTCTGTGGCGTCGATCCAACTGGCCGGCGGCAGCAGCCCCGAAGGAGGTTGAAGGGGAGTGGGAAATGGAACAAGAACTGAGAAGGTGGTCTCTTCCCGAACCGCCATTGCGGCCGCCTCCGCCACCACTTCGGCGAGCGGTGTTTCAACGTCACGCGGATTCTTGGTGCGCCACGTCCACCAGCGATGCAGGTAGTCCGAATGAAACCCTATGTCCAGCAAATGAGAGGCAATCGCTCGGGATGCCCGCTCGTGTGCGGGTCGGTCTCCGGCGATGGCGCGCGACCACCGCTGAAGATACACCGGGATGCTGCGTTCGACCGTTTCCTTGATCGCCTCGTACTCCAGCCCTTGGAAGGGGAGATCATTCCGAGGTGCACCGTCGAATCGGAGCAGGCCAGACAGGGTATCTCGCTCCTGAGGCGTGCCCATGCCTGGGTCGTCCTGCAAAAGCCGCAGGGCGGTGACTATTGCGCTTTTAATCGTCTTATCTGATAGATGGCCTTGGCTTTGTGCTTCGCTCGCCTCCAATACCTCACGCAAAGCCAGGATCGTTCCGGCTCCCCACAAGGACCGGTTCCAGTGCGTTTTAGTGCTGAAATAATCAAGCAGACGGGCGCAAATCAACTGCTCGTATTCGTTGACAAGCGAGATCATTTGACCGATTATAGAAGCAGGACATTAGTCCGACCCATAAACGGGGCACGTCCTTTCAACTCCTTCTTCGGATCGACGCGAAAGCACAAGCCCCTTTTCCATCGAGAGGGCACTTACGGGTGCCCTCTTTTCGTTATGAAGAGCAAAGTCCTGATCGACGCCGCGCCCCTGTCCGGCGAGGTCCGCTATCGCGCCTTCGAACCAGAAGGTTTATTGTCCATTCGTGCATCGATCAAAATGATATTGCGATCATCTTGAAGTTTGAGGCGTTTGAGAATCTGCTCTACCCTCTTCTTTTCTGCCGCGCTGAAGTAGACGATCACCTTTATCGAGTGCTTCGCATCGCTCGCCTTCTGGTAGATTTCCGCCTGCTTCTCCAGGTTTCGCTCAAGTTGAGTATTCTTTGCGAGCTTGAACTCAATGATCGTTTTGTCGCTGCTCCCCCGCGATACTTTGAAATCCGCCGGGCCTCGCCCGTCGTTTGCTTCACGGGTTACGTCGGAAGGAGTGGCGAACCAGGTCATCCGATACAGAATGTGAAGGTCTTCCTCGCGCTCAAGGGGCGAACCGTTCAGGTAGAAGAGCCGATGTCCACCCTTGTTCTCTATCACGTCCTGCAAGAACATGGCGCGTTGGTATGCCTCTTCATGGGTGGAGCCCGATGTGGCGTAGAAGTCCGTCTTCTGCCGGAGCAAATCGGTGAGCCGTTTGAATTGATCCAGATAGAGCTGTTCGGAAAGCTTCACGTGTTCGCTCGCTATACTTTCGGCTCGGTCACCGGTATCCTCTTTGCGCTTGATGTAGTAGTCGATCAGTTCAGGGAAGTGCTGGACGGTGCGGAATGCCGCCTCGCGCTCATCTTTGCGTTTCGGGGAGCGAGGCAACATCTTCTTGAAATAATTGCTCACTTGTTCCCGAAGAGCCTGGTTCGGGATGGCCATCGGGATTTCATTGAATCCATCGATGAGATCAGTCTTATTGATCCAAGTCTCGTCCTTCGTGAGAATGTTCTTGGGGGTCAGGAGAACGAAGTCGCCGTTATGCCACGGCAACGTGTATGAGCCATTTTCCCAGGATTCGGTCGTATAGTTGAAGCGGACTTTACGGATTGGAACCTTGCGGCGCAACGAAGGTGCGATGTGGTCGAGGGCGAACTTCTCGGTGTACTCAAGTAGGAATTCAAGGATGAGATTATTCGTAAAGTCGCTTATGCTGTCGCGCCCTACGTTATCGCGTATGAGGCAGAGTTTCTCTAGATGGCTTCCGCGCGTAACGGCCTCTCTGCCGAACGTTCCAAAAATGTGGTTCAGGTTGGCGTGCAGTGACTCCGCGAAACCCTTGCCCAAACCGTGGCCTCGATTTCCTTTTACGGAGAACCCAAGCCAGTTCTGCTCAACTTCAGGGAACATGTACCAGGCATGCAGCAGACCCGATGAGAGTTGCGGCTGAGTGGTTGACTTGTCCTTAAGAAAGCTGAGGTAGGAGATTATGCGGGCATGCAATTTCCGATAGGCAGGCTTCTTGCTGTTGAACAGCAAGAACGGATCAACAAAGAGCGGGAGATCGGCGAGGAGCGAAACGTCGAATGCGCCGTATCTCTCGATTACCCTGCGATCCACGCCAAAAAAGTCCGAGAAGTACACTCTCACTTGGGGCATCGGTGACTTCTTGGGGCGGGTGCTCATGCTGACAATATACCTCTGCGCAGGTTGGTTGTCAGTATTAAACACTTTATATTGAGAATGATAGGCAAGAGAAATAGTGATAAAGCGGCCTTCGGAAATGAAAGTGCAAATCTCAAAGTAATTGCCTCATGCTCCAGATGCCTGCTAACTTCGTTGCGAGGAGGCGTTATGGAAACATACAAGCCAGGGGAAACCGCTCCAGACTCCGGGGAGTTAGTCGAGATCGGGCCACGGGGCGGCAAGATCGAGGATGGGCGTCGCGTGGTAATTGAGCGCGGCGAGACAATCCCGCCGACTTCAGAAGCAGGCAATCTGTTTAGGTACAAGAAGGGCTCGAAAACAACTCATTGACTCGCATGTGACGTTCCGCCTTGCTGGAATGCGGTCTCTGAAAAATTGGACCGTCCCAAAGGAAAGCGCAGCCCTGCCGGCGCGTGTCGATGATTTTGTAGCGGTCAAAGCACCCAAGAGCCACAGAATTCAACACGGGATACGTGGCTCGCACCAAGCCATTCAATCGAAAGCATTTATTTTCTCGCACTTTCAACAGGCTTCAACAACCCGTTTGACCTGCTTTGGGAGCAGAGGGTCGGGGGTTCGAATCCCTCCGCCCCGACCAATTCTTTATCCGATTCCCTGGGATTTTCTGCTAGTAGGTTGTCGCTGTGCCGGCATATGTCGTCGGCGTGTCGATTTCCAGCGGAACGCTTGCCCTCCCCCTGCAGAGATTGAGTTCGTGCACCAATGCACGCATGTTGGCCGACCGCTCGTGTGCGCGTAGTGTATCCCCACACTGGACGTGAAGATAGGGCGATTGTTGGTTTCTGACAAGCGAGGTCGGCCGGTGCGGCTTGTGACACGAAGGAAGGCGCATTCGCTTTCCTAGCTTGGGTCTTTAGGCGTATTGGAGGGAGCACTAGCCTTCCATCTGTCTCCAGGTTCCCTGTTCCCTGCTTCTGAGTCATCGCGGGAAGAGGGTAAGAGTGTGAGCGGCGGGGGCGTTGTTGAGTGGGAGGGTCAGGGTGGTTCCCTTGAGCCAGATTGGGAACTGGTCGAGGAACCAGTGGCTTGCGGGGTTGCCGGATTCGCCGGTGGTGATGTTGGCAAAGGTGCCATTGGGGTCGGAGAGATCGGCGGTGAAGCGCTCGCTCGGGCCGGCGTGGGGACCGGCGGCTTTTACAGTTGTGCCGTCGCCACTGTTGGGATGGTTGCCGGTACCGGTGGCTACGCCGAGCAGAGTGCTGATGAAGGAGTGGCTGCCGAAAATGGGGTGGGAGATTTCGATGGGGTGACTTGGGCCGTAGGTGAGCGTGGCAAGATCGTGGGACGCGCCGATGGATTGCAGGCTGCGCTCCACGGAGCTGGCGAGGAGGTCGTTCCAGTTAGAGAACGAGGGTGGGAGCCAGCGGGCCGGGGTGTTCTGGAGAATTTGCTCGAGCGCGGCGTTGGTCTCCATGGAGTGGTAGAGTCCGCGGATCTCGTCGAGGTCCTTCGCGGACGGTGAGGGTCTCCCCTGGCTATGGGCGTAGGCAAGGATCTGGGGGTTGAGGAGCATGCTCCAGAGCTGTTGCTCGGCGGCGGTCACGATCTCTGCCGCGGCAGAGTCGATAGAGACGTCGCCGTTCCAGTTGCGCAGAATGTTAGCGGCCTGAGAAAGACGAGCATCCTTGCCAGTCAGCGCGGAGTGGTCCAAGCCGTAGGCCAGGCGCTGGGCGACGAAGAGATCGAAATCGGAGTGGATGTCGGTCTGGATGCGGAGCATGTCGGCGGGGGTGAGAGCATGACCGCTGGCGATGTAGGCATCGAGAAGGTGGTATATTCGCTCGACGCGATAGGGATCAACCCATTTGAGGCTGATGGCGTAGGGGTAGCCGTTGGGGGTGATCCGGGCGTTGGCGGTGGCGATGATGCCGGAGTGTGGGTCCTCGATGGAAGGGAGCTGGTCGAAGGGAATGTAGCCAGACCAGGCATAGGAGGTGTCGAGCGCGTCGACCGGGCCAGGGGATAGGGGGGAACCGATGGAATAGCTACCGCCAGCCCCAGGGTGCTTGACGGCGGGTCCACGGACGGGAATGCGGCCGAGGAGATGATAACCGATGTGATGGGCGTCGGCGTAGACCAGGTTCTGGGAGGCGGTGGAGAAGCTGGCGAGAGCGGCGACTAAGGACGCAGCGTCGGTGGCGGAGTCGAGGGCGAGCAGGGATCCGCTGACGGTGGAGGAGTCGTACACGGTCCAGGCGAGGGCGAGCGGGCGGTGCTCCGAGGGCAGGAACGGGTGAATGATAGGGGTGATGATGGGTGTCTGGATCGTGGTCGAGCCGATGTTGGTGTCGACGGTGACGACGTCGAGGGTGATGTCGCGGCCGCCGCGGACACGGATGATCTCGGGGTGATGGGTCACGGGAGCCCAGGTGTGATCGGGGCGCTCGTATTCGGTGCTTGATCCCGATTTACGAAAGTGCTCGATGAAGAGGTCCTGGGCGTCGGCCATGGAGTTGGTGAATCCCCAGGCGACGTAAGGGTTGCGGCCTACGAGGACGAAGGGAATGCCCGGGAGGGTGAAGCCTTCCACATCGAGGGGAGTTGGACCGCCCATGTGGAGGGCGGCTTCGTACCAGATATCCGGGGCGTCCAGTCTGACGTGCATGTCGTTGGAGAGGAGGGGCGCACCGCTGGCGGTGTGGTCGCCGGCGACGACCCAGTTGTTGGAACCGGGGCTGCAGTCGTTACACCGGATTCCGGTGAGAGCGGCCAAGAGACGCAGAGGGTCCTGCCCTGGAACGGTGAACTGGCTGCGGCCGTGCGGGATTTGAGGATTCGGAGCGGGCGGGGTGGAGAGGTTGGGTAGCGCCTCCGCAGGCGGGTGGTCGCGCCAGGAACTGACGGGATAGAGGTCGGCGAGTAGATCGGGGGGAACGTAGGCGGCGAAGGCTTCGCGAAGGAGCTTAAGAGGGAAGTCGCTGGAGAGTTGCTCCGCCATGCCGAGACTCACGAGGATCGTGTCGCGCGGTTGCCAGAGAGCTGGGGTGTAGTGAAGAACATGAAATTCGATGGGAAGGGTATTGGGGCCGTCGGAGCCGTTGTGGGTGGCAATGTACGCATTGATGCCGCGAGTGTAAACCTGGAGCTGCTCGAGTTCGGCGGGAGGGAGTGCGGCGACGGTGCGGTCGGCAACGGCGCGAAGCTGGAGGAAGCGCTGTAGCTGGTCGCTCTGGACAAGCGAGGATCCAAGGATCTCGGCGAGAGTCCCGGCCGCGTGGCGGCGAAGCAGATCCATCTGAAAGAGGCGGTCGGAGGCGGTAATGTAGCCTTGGGCGAAGAGGAGGTCGTCGAGGTTCGAGGCGTGGATGGAGGGAACGTTCTGCTGGTCGCGGGTGACGGTGACGGGCGCGGAGAGGCCGGCGACGGCGATGCGGCCGTCGAGCAGGCCTTCGTTGGCGAGGAGATTGGCGCGAAGATCGCGGCGGAGAACGGCGCAGGTAATGACCAGCGCGACGGCGAGAACGACAGCGAGGCCCCCAACGGTGAAAACGATGCGGCGGAGCCAGGCATGGCGGTTCCGCGTGGAGCCCTGCGCGGACGGCGGCTGGCCCTCGGTGGTCTGCGCCGGTTGGGAGCGTTGGCGGCCGAGGGTCGAGTCGTCCGGCTGGGGTTCTGAAGTGATGGGATTCATGGCGGCGATAATTATAGTGGATAAAGGCGACTTTAGGAGCCAGCCGCAAATGCCCATCGACGCAACTTCTCGACGCGAATTTCTGGCCGGAAGCGCTGCGAGCGTCGCGGCAATCTCGATGGGCGGACAAGCTAAGGCATCATCCGACTCTGCCAAGGTCAATGTCCTATACATTCATTCCCACGATTCGGGGCGCTTTCTCAAGCCCTATGGCTACAACGTACCTACGCCGAACTTGGCGCGGCTGGCGCGCGAGGGCGTTCTCTTCCGGCAAATGCATGCCGCAGCCCCGACCTGCTCTCCGAGCCGAGCCGCCTTGCTCACCGGGCTCTGTCCTCATCGGAATGGAATGCTTGGCTTGGCGCATCTGGGCTGGAGCCTCAACGATTATTCCCAGGTCATCATTCATCCTCTTCACGCGCAGGGTTATCACACGGTCCTAGCTGGGTTGCAACATATTGCCCAAGACTCGGCACAGATCGGTTATGACGAATTGATTCCGCACCGCAGCAACCATGCGGCGGATGTGGTGCCTGGAGCGGTGCGGTTCTTAAGGAATGCACCGCAGCAGCCTTTCTTTCTGGATGTCGGTTTTTTTGAAACCCACCGGGCGTATCCTCAGCCAGTCGATAATCCCGACTATATTCAACCGCCGCCGCTGATTCCTGATACTCCTGAGACACGTCGCGATATGGCCGGCTTTCATGCCAGCGCCCGGGTGTTGGACGGGGCCGTAGGAGCGGTGCTGGAAGCGCTGGACGCTGCCGGACTCGCCCAAAACACATTGGTTATCAGCACGACCGATCACGGTATCGCGTTTCCGGAAATGAAGTGCTGCTTGCGGGATGGGGGCACGGGCATTTCGCTGATGATGCGCGGTCCTGGCATCTTTTCTGGTGGCAAGGTGTGCGATGCATTGCTCTCCAATATCGATGTGTATCCGACCCTCTGTGATTATCTCGGCATCTCACAGCCTGAATGGTTGGAAGGAAAGTCATTTCTCCCTATCCTTGCAGGGACACAGGCCGAAATTCATGACGAGATCTTTTCCGAGGTCACCTTCCATGCTGCTTACGAGCCCAAGCGTTCTGTTCGAAGCCGGCGCTGGAAATATATCCGACATTTTGACGGGCGCAGCACCGCCGTGCTGGCTAATTGCGACGATGGTCTGAGTAAGACTTTATGGATAGAAAATGGCTGGCAGACGGAGCCCTTGATTCGGCAGGAAGAGCTATATGACTTGGTATTTGATCCAATGGAGCATAATAACCTTGTTGGCCAGAAGCAAGCCGTCGCCCCGCTTGCCGAGATGCGCAGCAAACTGGATAGCTGGATGAAGCGCACACAGGATCCGCTCTTGCATGGGCCCGTTCCACTTGTTCCTGGAGGGCGCATCTTGGACCCCAACGCGGTTGACCCCAATGAACTGGAGTTGCAACGACATCGGGGCTCCAACGCAATGGCCAAGCCTAACTGAAATCCAGCTTGAACCCACAGGCAGGCGCGCGTGGTTTCTGGCAGAGCGTCACATGTAATGTCTTCCTCCCGAACAAGCAGGAACAGCGCTGTCTTTGTGGGCTGGGCACTTTGGCCTCCCAAGTCCGAAACATGGAACTTGGATCGAGTGCTGGACCGATAGCCCACAGGGTAAACAGGTGCAAGCGGACCGAGATGGATGAGACGCCTGGAGGATCTGATTCATGGCAGCTTTTGACCTGTTGCTGCCGACAGGATCCGCAAAACGAGCCGAACTGGCAGCGCAACTTCATTCCGCCAAGTAAGGTGCGCTTCAACGCAAGGAACGCGTGTTGTTCCGCGACAAGCCCCGTTGGCCGAATGCAGGATAGGGCGGCGGCATGAGCCGGTGCGAAGACCAGCCTAGGAAAACCGGGTGCGACGCCAGAGCAGCGCTCCGCTGAGGCCGAGCAGCAGCAGGGCGCCCGCGAGGAGGGCGAACATCCACGCGGTGTCGATCTGGATGGCAGGATGACGGACGATGAGGGCGAAGCCGGTCAGCATGCTGGCAGCTACGAGCAGTGCGAGGATCTCCAAACGGGGGCCGGAGCGGGCACGATGGTCCAGGTGGTGATCGCCGGCAACGGCGCGGGCCACGCGCTGCGGATCGAGGGAGTAGCGGCTGCATTCGCGGTTCATTGCCGCGGTCCACGAGGTCAGCTCCGAAGCCGAAGCGGAGGCCATCGAGATGGCGGCAGCGCCGAGGATCATGATTACGGAACCGGCGACCACCATGGTGATGGACGCCGCGCGCAGGTGGGCAAATTCGCCAAAGACCAGCGCGCCCCAGGCAAGACCCCATAACTGGTTGGTGTTGGAGAGCGGGATACCGCGGCCGATGCCGATGTATTTGGCCGCATATTGCTGAAAGAGATCGCCAAAGACCCAGCAGAATCCCCCCAGGAACAGCCAGAAGAGCACCGTCCGCGCAGCCGCCAGGTCGCGGAACAGGGGTACCATTCCACCCTGGAAAAACGAGCCCAGCGCCACGGCTGCGATTAGTTCCCCGAAGGCGATCACGGTGACGAAGGAGAGCGGATTCACGCCGCTGATGTAGGCCTTGCGGTAGGGGATATATTGCGTTCCCCACAACACGCCCGCGCCCAGGGCGGCGATGACGCCCTGCACCGCGCGGCTGTGATCGGCTGGGTTCGCGTGCGTGGTGGCGTAGGCCAGCAGGCTGGTGCCGGCGACAATGGCGAAGGCGCCGCCCACCACCTTCAACCAGCCTTTCGCCCCGGCTCCATGCAGCTCATTGAAAAATAGCCAGCCCCAGAGGATCCCCACCAGCGAATTGGTGTTCCACAGTGGAAAGGCGATGGCCAGGCCCACGTCGCGAATGGCAAACACCGTCAGCGTATTGGCGACCACCCAGAGCATCCCGGCAAGCAGGGCCCAGAGAATCAGGTGGGCGTTGACCTTCAGATCCTCGAACACGAAGCCCGAGCCCTTCAGCATGAGGGGCACAGTCCAGCGGGCAACAAAGACGCCTGCCACCATGCCGAGGGTGATGACGAAAGGGGAGATACCTGTCTGGACGAGCTTGGTGGGCGCTTCGGCAGCGCCGAGCCATGCACCTGCGGCCAGTCCGCAGAAGACCCCTAACTGGTGCAGGGAGCGAGGAGAGCGCAGTTCGGTCGTGGCGGTGCTCATGCGTTCACCTCAAGGAAAGGAGCAGAGAGATCCCGAGCATCAAAACGGCGATGGGGACCCAGAGATGGATGTCGGTGAGGATGGCGACCCATTTGGATGATTTCATGCGCTTTACGATTCCCAACCGGACCCCGTTTTGAGCGAGGGCTCAAGCCAGCTTCGACCGGCATCTGTATTGAAACACGCCGGAGCGATGCCGGTCACATGCGATGGCTCGAAGCGTGGGGCGCTCTGCGTCAGGAAAGCAGATCGTAATCGCGAAGCTTGCGGTAGAGGTTCCGCTCGCTGATTCCGAGAGTACGGGCGGTGTTGCCGCGATGGCCCTGGCACGCGTTGAGAGTGGCCAGAATGTGTGCCCGCTCGGCATCCTGCAACGTGGCGGCCGCCTGAGGCGAGGCAGTTGGCTTTGCGCGCCCGCCTGGTGATGCGTTGCGCAGGGCGCTGGGAAAGTGCTCGGGCAAAACGGCGGAGCCATCGCACAGGACGAGGGCGGCCTCGACGACGTGCAGCAGTTCACGCACATTTCCGGGCCAGGTGTGATGCCGCAGTACCTCGATGGCCTCCGCGCTGAATCGTTTATTGGTTCCGAATTGCAGGTTGATCCGAGTGGCAAATTGTTGCGCCAGTAACTCGATGTCGCCGGGGCGCGCGCGCAGCGGCGGAACTTCAACAGTGATGGTGCTGAGGCGGTAGTAGAGATCCTCGCGGAAGAGGCCCTGGCGGACCATACCCGGGATATCGCGGTTGGTGGCTGTGATCACGCGGACATCCACATGGATTTCGCGTGTTCCGCCCAGGTGGCGGAAGGTGGAAGTGTCGAGTACGCGGAGCAGGGTGGTTTGTGTGGTGGGGCTGATCTCGCCGATTTCATCCAGGAAGATGGTGCCTCCGTCCGCCACCTCGAAGAGGCCGGGTTTGGCGCGCTCGGCGCCGGTGAAGGCTCCGCGTTCGTGTCCAAAGAGTTCGCTCTGCAGCAGGTTTTCCTGGAGAGCAGCGCACTCCACCACGACAAAGGGCTTAGCGCTGCGCTGGCTGCGCGCGTGAATGAGTTTGGCCACCCGCTCCTTACCCGCGCCGGTTTCTCCCATGACCAGAACCGCAGTATGGCTGGGCGCGACGCGGTGAATGAGATGGAGCAGCCGGTGAAACTCGGGGCTCTCGCCTACGAAGGAGCTTTCGAGGTTGGGCGGAGTCAGGCCGCGCTCGAGCAGAGTTGCACGATGACGCAGCGCGCGCCGCTCCAGTGCGCGCTGGATCCGGACATCGAGTTCGTCGAGCGGGCAGGGCTTGACCACATAATCGAAGGCGCCCATGCGGATGGCTTCAATGGCCGTATCGATGGAGCCGTGGCCGGTGAGTAGAATCACTTCGGCGGCTGGGGTATTGGCGTTGAGGATGCGCAGGGTATCCAGCCCGCCCATCCCCGGCAGCCGCAGGT
>DAIDLI010000119.1 GCA_027449545.1 Acidobacteriaceae bacterium
TCCGTCTCGCTGCGCAGCGCCCAGAGGCCATTTTGGCAGGCGCGGTACTACGACTTCAACGTGCGCGGCGGGGATAAGTTCACCGAGAAGCTGCGTTATATCCACCGCAATCCGGTGGCTCGTGGCTTGGTGGCGAGACCCGAAGACTGGCCTTGGTCGAGCTACCGTCATTACGCCGCCGGGCTACGGGGGACTGTTCAAATCGAATCGTTCTGGGCCGCGGCGGAGAGAGGGTATGAGCTTCCCGAGAGGTTCGAGATGAGGAAACCGGTTAGCTGAGTTGGGAGGTCTCCCAGGTCCGCAAAAGACGCGGGACCTGGGGCACCCGATTTCCGGGCAGGCCAACTTCCCCAACCTTACCGGATGAACATGCAGTCCCCATAGCTGAAGAAGCGGTAGCGGGCTTCGACGGCGTGGCGGTAGGCGGCGAGGATGGGTTCGCGGCCGGCGAAGGCGCTCACCAGCATCATCAGGCTCGATTGCGGCAGGTGGAAGTTGGTGAGCAGGCCGCGCACCAGGCGGAACTCGTAGCCCGGGGAGATGAAGATCTCCGTTGCGCCGGAGTGGGGTTGCAGGTGGCCGGGCTTGAACTTTTGCGCCACGGATTCCAAGGTGCGCACACTGGTGGTGCCCACGGCGACGATGCGCCGGTTCTCATGGACGGCGCGGTTGAGGGCGTCGGCGGTGGCAGCGCTGAGCGAGTAGCGCTCGCGGTGCAGCTTCACCTCGTCCACGCGTTCCACGCGCAGCGGTGCGAAGGTGCCGAGGCCCACGTGGAGCGTGACGGTGGCGATCTCGACGCCGCGGGCTTTAATCGCCTCCAGCACCTGCGGTGTGAAGTGCAGGCCGGCGGTGGGCGCGGCTACCGAGCCGCGCTCATGCGCGTAGACGGTCTGGTAGCGCTCGCGGTCGGCGGTCTCGTCGGGCCGGTGAATGTAGTGCGGCAGCGGTATGTGGCCGATGCGGTCGAGGACGGCGAAGAAGTCGTCGACGGGATGAAACTCGATCAGCCGTTCGCCGTAGAGGCCGCGCTCGAGCACGTCGGCCTCAAGCAGAATCTCGCCGGTGGGCGCGGGGAAGACCAGCCGCTCGCCGATGGCGACCTTGCGGCCGGGGCGGACGAGGGCGCGCCAGAGATTTGTCTCCTGCGGCGGAGCATCGTGGTCTCCCACCCTTGCGCCAGAAGTACGGCGCAAGGATGGGGCACCCAAGGATTCTGCAAGGACAGGTTCGGTGAGCATGACTTCGATGCGGCCGGTAGGCTTCTCCTTTTCGCGGCGCAGCGTGCGGCGGGCGAAGAGGCGCGCGGGAATCACGCGGCTGTCGTTGAGCACCAGCAGGTCGCCGGAATTGAGCAGGGCGGGGAACTCGGCGAAGGAGCTGTCACGGAATGCGCCGGTAGCGCGGTCGAAGACGAGCATGCGGCTCTGCCCGCGCAGGGCGGGGGGCTGCTGGGCGATCAGCTCTTCGGGGAGATCGAAGTCGAAGTCGGAGACGCGCAGGCTGGTCATGCAGGCAGCTCCGTCCAAGAGGCACGAGGCCGGTGCGCGGTGCGGGCAAGGACGCCCGCAGGACAGCCGGTCAGGAGACCGGCGCTACGGAGTGGGAGGCTGGTCATGCAGGCAGCTCCGTCCAAGAGGCACGAGGCCGGTGCGCGGTGCGGGCGAGGACGCCCGCAGGACAGCCGGTCAGGAGACCGGCGCTACGAAGTGCGTGGGCGGTCATTGCGCCGCCTTTCCGAAGTGGGCGCAGGCGCGCAGGCGGGCGCGCTCGATGGCGGCGTTCAGCTCCTGGCGCTTGGGCTCGAACTCCTCCGGCGGCAGATCGGTGCGAACGTGCGTGTACCGCGACCAGCTCACCACAATGCGGGTGAAGGGCTTGGGAATGAGGAAGCGGTCCCATGAATGCAGCACCCAGGCGCGCTCCGGCTCCAGGTGAAATGCGCCGATGGGCGCGCCTGTGAGCTGCGCCAGCTTCACCGGGCCCATCTTGGTCTGGTAGATGGGGCCGCGCGGACCGTCGGCGGTGAAGATGGCCGGGCCGCCGCTCTCGATGACCTGCTTCAAGCCGAGCAGGCCCTCGCGCGAGCCGCGCGAGCTGGAGCCGCGCACCGCCTGGAAGCCGAAGAGGTTGAGGACGCGCGTGACCAGCTCGCCGTCAAAGCTCTGGCTGATGAGGATGGTGGCGCGGGTGCGGCGAAAGTAGACGGTGCAGGGCAGCACGCACTGATGCCAGAAGCAGAAGATCCTTGCGTCGGCGCCTTCGCCCCAGGGCAGCGGCTCCGCGCCTTTTTCGGCGATGACCTCGAACCGCCAGGTGCGGCTGACGATGCCCAGCAAAGCCCGGACGAGGGGAGGGATGAGGATGAGCGCGAGGCGCTGCGCCAGCGAAAAACGGGGCGTCGCCGATGTTTCCTGGCGCGCAGTTTCTGTGACGGGCTCGGCGGTCATTCAGGGTTGATTGTAGCGGAGGGGTTGGCGGGGCGCGGAGGGAGGTGGTCTCCCCGGTCTCAGAAGCGAGACCGGGGGCACCCGGGCGGTTCAGCTATAGCGGAGCCAGCGGAAGATCTCCGGCAGGGTGGCGCGCTTGCCGTACATCAGGATGCCGATGCGATAGAGCTTGGAGGAGAACCACAGGGTGGCGAAGATGCTGATGACCAGCAGGGCGATGGAGACGCCGAACTGCCACAGCGGCGGAATCTCCGAGGCCATGCGCAGGAACATGACGATGGGCGCGGTGGGGGGGAAGAGCGAGGCGGCGACGGCCCAGAACGAGTTGGAGTCGTTCATGATGAGCACGATGAGCGCGAAGCTGAGCCAGGTGGGGGCGGCGGCGAGCGGCATGTACATCTGCAGCTCCTGCTCGGTTTCGCAGGTGGCGGCCAGGCCGGCAAAGAGCGAGCTGTAGAGCAGATAGCCGAGCACGAAGTAGAGCGGGAAGAGCACGCCCTCGAACCAGGAGAAGTGGACGGAGAACTGCCCGGTGAGGATGACGCTGGCGAAGGGGGTGGCCATGATGGCTCCGGCGGCAACCAGCCAGATGGCGATCTGCGTGAGTCCAACGGCGCCCACGCCGATGAGCTTGCCGGCCAGCATGTCGCTGGGCTTGACGGTGGCCAGCATCACTTCGAAGATGCGCGAGGTCTTCTCCTGGATCACGGAGCGGGCCACGTTCATGCCGTAGATCATGGTGGTGAGCGAGAGCAGGAAGGCCATGACGTAGCCCTTCCAGAAGGAGGCCTGGGCATCGCTCCTCACGACGCGGCCGGCGGAGTTCACCTGGTAGGTGACGATGGGAACGCCCTTGGCCAGCGCATCAGCCTGGGCTGTGGTGACGCCGCCGTGGGCGAGCTGTTCGTCGATGAGGCCGTTGTCGAGGGCCTCGTGCAGGCGCGAGCCGGTCATGAAATCGCCGGCGGACTTGGAGATATAAGTGGCTTCCGGCAGCGAGCCGTTGGGCGCCTCGATCCACAGCATGCCGTCGATGGCGCGGGTCTGGATCTGCTGAATGATCTGCGCGCGGATGTCGGGCGAGGCCGGCGCGATGACCTGGACGTCCATGTCGCTGCCGCCTTTTTCGCGGGCGAGCTGGTTGCGCACGTCGTTGGCCAGCGTCGGGCTGGTGGAGGCGACCACGATGTGTTTGTGCGCGCCGATGCCCAGGCTGGAACCATAGCCGATGGCAACGATGACGGCGAAGAGGATGGGCAGGCCGACGGTGGAGAGGCGGAAGGCGCGGCCGCGGATCTGCTCCAGGTACTCGCGTTTGGCGACGAGCAGAACGTTACGCATCGACTTTGCCTCCTACGGTGCGGATGAAGATCTCTTCGAGCGAGGGCTCGACCAGTTCGAAGCGGTAGATGGTGGCGACGGCGGCGGCCTCATGCAGCAGCTTTTGCGCGTCGGCGTGCGGCTTGAGGCGGATCTCGGCGTGGCCGGAGTAGTTGCGGGCTTCGGCGATCTGGCTGCTGTTCAGGAAGGAGGAACTGCCCTCAAACTCGACGATCACGTGATTGCGTTCGTAACGGCTCTTGATCTCGCGCACCCGGCCGCTGAGCACCGCCTGACCATTGTTGATCAGGCAGATGGAATCGCACAGCTTCTCCACCTGGTCCATGCGGTGGGTGGAGAAGAGGATGGCGCGGCCCTGGTCTTTGAGCTCGAGCAGGGTTCGCTCCAGCAGAGAAGCGTTGACGGGGTCGAGGCCACTGAAGGGCTCGTCCATGACGATGAGGCCGGGGTCGTGCAGAATGGTGCCGATGAACTGGATCTTCTGCTGCATGCCCTTGGAGAGTTCTTCGGTCTTCTTCTCGAGAGCGTTGTCGATCTCCAGCCGCTTCGCCCAATCGACCGCGCGCTGGCGGGCGTCGTGCGCGGAGACGCCATGCAATTGGCCGAAGAAGACGCGTTGGTCCAGGACCTTCATCTTCTTATAGAGGCCGCGCTCTTCGGGCAGATAACCGACGCGATCGAGGCTGGCGCGCTCGAAGGGCTTGCCGAAGAGGCTGACGCGGCCGGAGTCGGGCATGGTGATGCCCATCATCATGCGGATGGAGCTGGTTTTTCCGGCTCCGTTGGGGCCGAGCAGGCCAAACATCTGGCCGGCATCGATGGAGAGGCTCAACTGCTGGACGGCAACCTTTTTTTCGTAGGCCTTGCGAACGTCCACAAGTTCGACAACTGGCATGAAGGCTCCGTGGCAGGATTTTTCAGCGGGTCGGGAATAGGGACCTGTCTGCCCTGAGTTTAACAAGGCGGGCGCGGGTGGGTGGCGGAAGCACAAACAGCAAGGCCGGCTGAATCGGAGACTCAGCCGGCCGGAAGGACTGGAGGGGCAGGGCTTACGCGGTTGGAGCCTTGGCGCAGAACTCGTCGAAGGCGCGGATCAGCTCGCCGGCGATCTGTTGGGCGGTGGACTGCTCGATGATGAAGCGCTGCATGAGGTAGACCAGCTTGCCATCGCGCAGGATGGCCACGGCGGGGGAGCTGGGCGGATTGCCCTCGAAGTAGCTGCGCGCGCGCTCGGTGGCCTCGCGATCCTGGCCGGCGAAGACGGTGATCTTGCGGTCCGGCTGGTGGGCGGAGTTGGCCAGCGCCATGCGGACGCCGGGGCGGGCTTTGCCGGCGGCGCAACCGCAGATGGAGTTGACCATCACGAGGGTCGTTCCGGGTTTAGCCAGAGCGGCGTCCACCTCTTCGGCGGTGCGGGTTTCCTCAAAGCCGGCGCGGGTAAGCTCCTCGCGCATGGGAATGACCATCAGTTCTGGGTACATCGGGACCTCGTGGGGAGACAAAAGATTGCGGCCACGCGGCCGCATAGGTCCATTTTAGCGGCTGGGGAGGATCGAAGCCAGCCGCGGAGGCGGTTGCCAATCGCACAGGGCGGGACGTGATGGTTGGCCTGTCGCTCCGGCGTTGAATCCGTTAGTCTTGCTGTTTGGAGCTCCGCGAAAACATTTCGCTTGCGCCGTTCACGACCTTCGGGATCGGAGGGCCGGCGCGCTGGTTTGCCGAGGCGGCGACTGAGGACGATGTGGCCGAGGCGGCCGCGTGGGCGCGCGAGCGCGGGGCGCCGTTGTTCGTGCTGGGCGGCGGCAGCAATCTGCTGGTTGCGGATGGCGGCTTCGACGGCTTGGTGCTGCAGGTGGCGCTGCGCGGAATCGAAGCGAACGATGCAGGAGTTTTGCGCGCCGCAGCGGGCGAGCCGTGGGAGTTTTGCGTACAGAAGAGTCTGGAACTGGGGTGGGCGGGCATCGAGTGCCTGTCGGGCATCCCGGGAACGGTGGGCGGAACGCCGGTGCAGAATGTGGGCGCGTACGGGCAGGAGGTGGCGCCGGTCATCGAGCGGGTGCGCGCGTTCGACCTTGCCGAGACTGCGTGGGTGGAGCTGAGCGCGGCAGAGTGCGGCTTTGCTTATCGGCGCAGCCGCTTCAATACACGCGATCACGGGCGGTTTGTGGTAACGCGCGTGGATTATCGGCTGAGTCCGGGAGATGCGCCGACGCTGCGCTACGCGGAGTTGCAGAAGGCGGTGGAGACAGCGCAGGCGGGCGGCGCGGAGCCGACCCTGGCGGAGGCGGCGGCGATTGTGCGCGAGATCCGGCGCGGCAAGGGCATGCTGATTGTGCAGGACGATCCCGACTGCCGCAGCGCGGGGAGCTTCTTCAAGAATCCGGTGATCGGCGAAGAGCTTTACCTGGAGATTGCCGCGCGCAGTTCGCCGCCGAGGTTTGCGGCCGAGCCGGGGCCGAACGGCGAGCCGCGGGTGAAGATTCCGGCGGCGTGGCTGATCGAGCAGGCGGGATTTGCGAAGGGCTTTGCACTGGGCAACGCCGGCATCTCCACGCGGCACACGCTGGCGCTGGTGAATCGCGGCGGGGCGCGGGCGGAGGAGATTCTGGCGCTGGCGGGAAAGATCGCGATTGCCGTCGAGGAGCGCTTCGGGGCTCGGCTGGAGATGGAACCGGTGACGCTGGGGTTCTGAGGGCGTATTCAATCGACACGGTGCGATGAGAGAGAAGCAGCCGCAGATCCTTCGCTCTGCTCAGATGACAACTTCAAATGATTAACTACTCTCCAGGCGCGCCAGCATGCGGCTGCGCTCGGCGGCGAGCACTTCCTTTGCCGGGCCGAGCGCGATCTGACGGCCTTCCTGCAACAACAGCACCTCAGACTCGGTGGCGAGCGCATCCGTGACGTCGTGGGTTGCCAGGACGGCCTGCACGTTGTGGGCGCGCAGCCATTGTTGCAACCGCGCCAGCAGGGCATCGCTGGCCGTGCCATCGAGCGCGGAGAAGGGCTCGTCGAGCAGAAGCAAGTTCGGGGTGCGCGCCAGCGCCCGGGCCAGCGCGATGCGTTGCGCCTGTCCGCCGGATAAATGCTGTGGGCGGCGGTCGGCGAGATCTTCCGCGTCCACCAGGGCCAGCATTTCGCGGACGCGCTCGGCGCGGGTGGCGCGGTCGAGATGGCGCAGTCCGAAGGCGACGTTCTCGGTCACGCTGAGGTGAGGGAAGAGCGCGGGATGCTGGGTAACGAAGGCGCTGGCGCGCTGGCCGGGCGCGATCCATGTTTTTTGCGCCGTGTCGGTCAGCAGGCGATCGCGGAACTGAACGCGGGCCTGCACCTGCTCGCCGGGGCGGCTGCGGTCGAGGCCGGCGAGGATGCGCAGCAGCGTGCTTTTGCCGGCGCCGGAGGGGCCGAAGATGACCGTCCACGGAGAGATGAGCCGGCACTCCACCTTCAGATGGAAGCTGCCGCGGCGGGCCTCGATGGCAAGCTCAAGCACGGCCGGCTCCGCGGGTTTGGGAGCGGGAGTAGAGGAAGGCGAGCGCCACCACGCTCATGCCCATCAGCACGAGGGCGGTGCGGTCGGCGGCGGCGTAGTCGAAGTTCTCCACCTGGTTGTAGAGCACGATGGAGAGGGTGCGGGTGGCGCCGGGAATATCGCCGCCCAGCATGAGGACGACGCCGAACTCGCCCATGGTGTGCAGAAAGCTGAGCACCGCGGCGGTGATGAGCGAGCGTCTGGCGAGCGGCACCAGCAGATGCAGCACCACGCGGCCGGAGCCGGCGCCGAGCAGGCGGGCTGCATCCACGAGGGACGAGTCCACCGAGGCGAAGCCTGCAACCAGCGGCTGCACGGCGAAGGGCAGGCTGTAGATCACCGAGCCGACCACGAGGCCGCTGAAGGAGAAGGCCAGGGGATGGCCGAAGACGGCAATGAGGACGCGGCCGAAGACGGTGCGCGGCCCGAGCAGCACGAGCAGGAAAAATCCCAGCACGGTGGGGGGCAGGACCAGCGGCAGGGTGGCGACGGCTTCGACCGCGGAGCGCCAGCGCGCGCGGCCCAGCACCACCCAGGCGGCCAAGGGCACGGCGACGGCGAGCAGAATCGCCGTCGTGAGCGCCGAGAGCCGCAGCGAGAGAAGAAACGCCTGCCAGTCCATGAGGTCGCTCTTAGGGTATCGCGGTCAGGCGCGCATCCGTACTCGCTTGATCGGGAAGACCGGATTCAGAACGGGGTGGAGGCTGTGATCTTGCTTTCCCAGGTCTCAAAAGCGAGACCTGGGGCACCCGATTTTGAGGTTCATTCAGCATGCCCTGAGGTGGCTCACCAGTGTTTCTAGCCAGTTGGCGGGTGCCCCATTTCTCACGCAGAATCAGCACGTAGTCGGTCCGAGAGTCGAGGTTCGCATCCGCCCACCCTTCGCCAGAAAAGAGGCGAAGGATGGGGCACCCCAGTAGTGGCGCTCGAGGATTTCGAGAAGGCTAGGGTGCGCCAACCGGCGAGGAGCCGAGGCGCTGCCTAAAGGGAGTAGCTGACCTGGCCGTGGCCCTCGTGGGAGGGCGATCCCTTTTGAGGAGCCGGCCAGAGGATGGAAACCGCGGTTCCTCGACGGTCTTCCCTGGTTGAGCTTCGTATCCGGATGCTGCCGTCGTGCTTGGTCACGATTCCACGCACCACCCACAACCCGAGGCCGTTGCCTTTTTCGGCCTTGGTCGTGAAGAACGGCTCAAACAGCCGCGAGAGCTGCTCCCGGGGAATGCCGGCGCCGGTGTCGGCTATGGTGAGGCGCGCGACCCCCGGTTGACGTCTGTCCCTCCGGTCCCTGGACCAGTGCAGGGAGACCGCCAGCCGTCCTCCTTTGGGCGTGGCTTCAATGGCGTTGAGCAGCAGATTGTCGATGGCCTGCCGGATCTCATCGCCGAAGCCCAGGATCGTCATGTGCGGGCGGATGCGGGCGCTGACCTCGAGTCCGGCCTTGCGGAATTTCTCCTCGAAGATACGCAGCGATTCCTCGAGGATTTCGGCGAGGTTGATTTCTCTCGGGACTCTGTCGACGCGGTAATA